>CAZCIV010000476.1:0-2286 GCA_964498595.1 uncultured Flavobacterium sp. | reverse complement strand
AAACAGATTTATCTGTTCAGTTCAGAGAAATAGAAAACGGAGTTTTCGGGTTTGCCGCTCCACAAGATTCTTTTGATAAAACAGTGGTGATAGATCCAGTACCTACGAGGATTTGGGGGACATATTATGGTGGTTATGGAGATGATTATGGACTAATAGAAACAGATAAAAATAGTAATGTTTACATTATAGGTTCTACAAGTAGTTCTAACAACATTGCAACAGCTGGTACTTCACAAACTTCTTTTGGAGGCGGTTATAGTGATGCTTTTATTGCAAAATTAGATAAAGATGGAAAAAGAGAATGGGGCACCTATTATGGATTCGATTTGCAAGATGGATCTAATGGAGCTGATTTTGATGATGATTTGAATGTATACTTTGTTGGAACTACGATTGGAAAAAGTACCATAGGAATTAATAGGAAGATATTTTTACTAAAAATGAATTCAAATGGATTTTTGATTTTTGAAAAACTATTTGGTGGGCCTGGAGTTGATTATCCTTATGATATTTCATATGCCGAAAATTACATTTACGTTTCAGGTGTAACTAGAAGTAAAAACTCTCTAGGAACAGTTGGCAGCTTTCAAGAATATAATAAATCTAATGAAAGCGATGGATTCCTTAGCAAGTTAGATCTTGATGGAAATATGATTTGGAGTTCATATTTTGGTGGAGAAGATGCGTCAACAGGCTTTTTTAAAATAATTAATATATCAAATAATAAAATACATTTATTAGGAACTACATATTCTAATAAACTATTTATAAAAGATGCATTTCAACCAACACTTCTTTCTTCTATTCAGTATGAAAGAGATGGTTTATATGTAGTTTTTTCTGATGATGGTAAAAACGTTGTTAAAAGTAGCTATGTTGGTTTTGATGGTGATGACTACTTAATTAATGGTAGAATCATAAACAATACTTTATACATTACGGGCAAATTCATGAGAAAAGGTATTGATCCTTACAAGGCTGGAATTGTTAAAGTTGATATTCCATCTAATAAAATTATTGAAAATAATTTTTGGAATATTTCCATACATGACTGTAGTTATGTAGATGATTATGGAAATACTTTTTTTTCAGGAAATACAATATGGCATCCTTTTCATATAGCAACACCAAATGCTTATATCAATACTTTCGCACCATATTCTGACTTTTACATAAAAATTAAACCAGACAACCAAATTGATTGGATTACCTATTACAGAGGAGAGAATAATGGAGTTCAACTTGGATTTATTACCAAAGATAAAAATAACTTCATCTATATCTCTGGATTAAATCACCAAAATACTAAAGGAATAGCTACACCAGGAACATTTCAGCAAATAGGATTTAGTAATGATGTTTACATCGCAAAATTCGCAGACTGTGAATCTAATGTAAAAGTAAGTTACACCCCAATTTGTAACGGAAAAGATTTAGAATTAAAAGCTGAAGGTGGTGATACTTATGAATGGTTCGGTCCTAATAATTTTCATTCCTTTGACCAAAATCCAGTGATTAAAAATGCTCAAATTTCAGATTCTGGAGAGTATTTTGTAAGAATGACTGGTGCCAATACTTGTGGTGGAATATTTACCTTGAATGTAATAATTGGTAGCCCTGCTCCACCAAAACCAGATGTTACGGATTTACCAGACATAAAAGATGATTGCAATACCAAATTAACAGCTCCTACAGCAACAGATGGCTGTGGAAATATTATTGTTGCAACTACTACTCACCAAACATCAAATTTTACTCCCGGAACATACACCATTACTTGGAAATACGATGATGGAAACGGAAATACTTTCTCGCAAACTCAAAAAGTCATTATTACTTCTCCTGCTTTACCAACTGCTACTTCACCACAAACTTTTTGTGCTATTGATGCTCCAAAAATTTCTAACATCAGCATTAGTGGTCAAAATATTATTTGGTATGATGATTCTGGAAATGTTTTAAATACTGCAACTCCATTGATTGATGGAACTACTTATTACGCTTCACAAACCATTAATGATTGCGAAAGTGATAAAATTTCTATTCAAGTGAAGGTAAATGCTACTCCACTTCCTACAGGAAATGCAAATCAAGATTTTTGTACTTCCAGAAATGCTCAAATTAAAGATTTGGTTGTAGCTGGAACTTCGTTGAAGTTTTATGATAATCTAGGAAATGTTTTGCCTAATACAACTGTTATTCAAAACAATACTTCGTATTTTATTACACAAACTTTAAATAATTGCGAAAGTCCAAAACTAGAAATTAAAGTTACTTTAACTG
>CAZCIV010000475.1:0-2286 GCA_964498595.1 uncultured Flavobacterium sp. | reverse complement strand
AAAATGAACAAAGATCAGAACAATCTGATGCGCAACATTAATAACAAATTGCGTAAAAATTATCGCATTTTGTGTGAACTCAACCCGGAAGAAAAAGGAAAAACCACCAAAACAAAATTACTAAATAAAGGTTTCGATTTTGAATTTTTCACAAGCATGTTACAAACCAAAACCGGCAATACTTATTTCTTTTTGTACGACCAAGGTTATCGTGCGTTGGAAGATGATTTTTATATGTTGGTGAAGAAAGATAGTTAACTCTCGTTTGTCATACTGAACTTGTTTCAGTATCTCATTTTCATAATTTAATCATAAACTAGATGCTGAAACAAGTTCAGCATGACAAAATATAATGAATAAAATCTCCATACTCGGCTGTGGCTGGCTTGGTTTGCCATTAGCCAAATCATTACTTTCAAAAGGATATGAAATAAAAGGTTCTACGACTTCGGAAAGTAAATTAGAAGTGTTGAAAAATGCTGGAATTTTGCCTTTCCAAATTCAATTGGAGAAACATCAAATCATTGGAAATATGGAAGATTTTCTGAAAGAAACCGATGTTTTAGTGATTGATATTCCACCTGGATTGAGAAGAGAAGTTTCGACTTCGCTAGAAATGACATTTGTAAATAAAGTAAAAACTTTAATTCCATTTATTGAAAAATCAGATATTCAGAAAGTTGTTTTTGTGAGTTCGACTTCGGTTTATGGTGATAGTTTTCCAATTGTTGAAATTACGGAAGAAACAACTCCAAATCCTGACACCGAAAGTGGCAAGCAATTAGTAATTGCCGAAACAGTTTTACAATCAAATCCGCATTTCAAAACTACGGTAATTCGTTTTGGTGGTTTGCTTGGTGATGATCGTCATCCAGTGAAATTTTTAGCAGGAAGGACCAATGTTGAAAATCCAGATGCTCCGGTAAATATGATTCATAGAGAAGATTGTATTGGAATTATAGAAAAGTCTCTCGACTTCGCTCGAGATGACAATTGGGAATGGAATCAAACCTTCAACGCTGTCTCACCTCAGCATCCAACACGCAAAGCATATTATCACAAAAAAGCTGAAATATTCAATTTGCCATTGCCTACCTTTGCCGAAGATTCAGAATCGAAAGGAAAAATTATTTCTAGTAAAAAAGTGGAAACGATTTTAGGGTATTCGTTCCAAAAAGAAATTTAGTAATGGCGTATTTTAGCGTATTTCACAATTACATCAAGCAAAAGAAAAATGCAATTGGCTTGCCCATTTTAGCACTAATTTGGATTAGCTTTTTCTGGGGAACCACTTGGATTGCTTCCAAAGAAGGCGTCAAACACATGCCTCCGATGCAATTGGTTGCGCTGCGTCAACTTTTTGGTGGATTGTTGTACTTGCTTTACTTCTTAATCAAAAAACATCCTTGGCCAAACAAACGTCAATGGCGAAATATTCTCGTTTTGAGTGTGTTGAATTTCATGCTAAGTAATGGTTTGAGTACTTGGGGTGTGAAATACATTTCAAGTGGTTTGGGAGCGATAATTGGTTCTATTTTTCCACTTTGGATTGTAATCATCAGTTTGTTTCGCGGACAAAAAACATCTTGGAAAGCCGTTGTAGGTTTAATTGTTGCTTTTGGTGGAATTTGTGTTATTTTCTACGATTACCTTAACGATTTCTTAGAACCTGAATTCCGATTTGGAATTTTACTTTCAGTAATTGCTACGTTTACTTGGGCATTATCTTCGATTTATATCAAAGAAAATAAAACCAATTTCAATCCGTATTTTAGTTTGGGATTACAAATGTTGATATCCAGTATTGTGATTTCGAGCGTGATTGGATTTAATGGCACTTCGGTTCCGTTGACTGAAATCCCGGCTATTTCTTGGTGGTCGATTGGGTATTTAGTCATTTTTGGTTCTGTGTTAACGTTTATTGCGTTTATTTATGCCTTGGAAAATTTACCAACAGAAATCAGTAGTTTGTATGCTTATATCAACCCGATGGTGGCGTTGTTTTTTGGTTATTTGTTGTTTAATGAACCTTTAACTACTGCGATTATCATTGGCGGAACGATAACGATTATTGGACTTTATTTAGTGAATAGAGCAATTAAAAAGAAATAAAAAATCCCACCTAAAAAGATGGGATTTGATTTTATTTTGAGTTTGATTACCAAATTTTCACGCGTTTTTCAAAAGGCAAATACATACCGTTGTGTGGTAAAATATTGAAGGCTTTATAGAACGCTTCCACATTTTGTAACGGCACATAAGCACGATACATTCCTGGTGAATGTG
>CAZCIV010000474.1:0-2294 GCA_964498595.1 uncultured Flavobacterium sp. | reverse complement strand
GTTGATACGTGGAAAAGGATTTTTCTTCAAAGCTAATTTTGAAATATCCGAATCCAAATTTTGATTGATAAAATTTTGTATTTCAGTCTGTAAAATAGATTTTAGATTCAAACTATAAGTTTTTAGTAAGGGCTTTTATGACTTTATTTTCGGGTAAAAATTCTTTTCCAATAACTTTAAGACAAGTATAAAAGGGAACTGCGATAATCATTCCAGTAATACCAGATAAGATTCCAGCTATTAAGACAACAAGAAAAATTTCTAGTGGATGTGAATTTGTGCTTTTTGAAAAAATTAAGGGTGCACTGATATTGTTATCGATTACTTGAATTATTAGCATTCCTATTAAAACGTAAATTGTAGTGGGTACTGTTTCGGTTGCAAAATCAACTCCTGTACCAATGCTGCTGATCATTATCAAAAGTCCGGCGATACATGTTGCTATAATAGGTCCAATGTAAGGCACGATGTTAAGTACTGCACATAAAAGGGCGATTATCAATGCGTTTTGAACTCCAAAAATAAAGAAGACTAAAGAATATAGTACTAAAATAATAAATAGTTGCAATAACAGCCCTAAAAAATATTTGGAAAGCATTTCATTGATTTTATTCACAGAATTTAAAATTTTCTCCTTTTGATTTAGAGGTAAAACATTTCTAAATGCATTAAAAAATGAAGCCCTTTCCTTTAATAAGAAAAATGAAATAAACAAAACAGATGCAAATCCCATTCCGATATTTCCGATAGTATTTACAATCGTATTCAAGAAATTGGGAATAAATTCGAAGTTAGAAAAAGAAGTTAAATTGGTGCTTTTGAATACTTTTTCTACGTCAATGTTGTAACTTTCTAGATAGTTTATAACGTTGCTTAGTAGGCGATTATAGTTTTGTTCTAAAGAATGTATATCAAGTAAAGATAAATTTTCTCCTTGGGAGATTAACAAGGGAATAAATAGAAATCCTATTCCAATTAATAATAAAATTACAAAAGTCATGGAAACAACAACCGCTAGAGTATTCTTAAATTTCAATTTTCTTTTTAAAAACAGTACCAATGGATTGAGTAAAAGAGTAAAGACAACAGAAATAAGACAATAGATTATTACAGTAGAAATTTTGTACAGAAAAAGTAAGGCAAGTATTATTGCTGTTAGAATTAAGGTTGCTCTGACAATTCCACTAGATAATTCTTTTGAAGTCATGGATGTGATTTTTTGCTAAAATAAAAAAAACTCACCAAATTTTGATGAGTTTTTAACATTAGTTTAAATCGAATTTTAATTAAGGTTGAGCAAATGAATTTCTAGCACCTCCAGCGGCAAATAACGCTAGCATTCTTGCTTTTTGTCCGTTTGAAAACATGTACATACCTGCATCATCAGTATAATCCATAAAATTCATTGTCATTTCGATTGGATTTCCTGTACAAGTTGAATAATGTGGGAACGATGGAATTCCATAGTTTGCTGTGTTATGAGTAGGAGTGTCGCTTACTAAATCGCTTCCACAAGTAGCATCACCCCAAATGTGTCTTAAATTTAGCCAATGTCCTACTTCGTGAGTTGCAGTTCTTCCTAAATTGTAAGGAGCTGTAGCTGTTCCTACAGTACCGAAATATCTTGAATCTACTACAACACCATCAGTTGCTAAAGAACCTCCTGGGAATTGTGCATATCCTAAGATTCCTCCACCAATAGTACAAACCCATAAGTTAAGTTTTGTAGAAGGAGATGTTGGATTTAAGCCACCTTGACTGCTTTTTTTCATTGCATCACGAGTTCCCCAAGATGTTTTCTTAGTAGATTTTCTGTAAACAGCATCTAATTCAAAGGTTATACCTACGTTAGCAGCAACTCCTGAGAATACAGAAGGGATGTTTGCAAAATCTGAATTTGAAGCGTTAAAATCTCTGTTTAAAACATCGATTTGAGATTGAATTTGAGCCAATGAAATGTTTTCAGCAGCTGTTCTGTACAACACATTTACCACTACAGGAATTACAATTTTTCCATTCACTAAACGATACTGAAGATCTCTAGATTTATTTTGTGTGAATTCCTCAATAGCGTTCATTTTAATTGCTAATTCAGGATTTTCTTTTAATTGTCTTTCATGCACTTCATGACTTGCACAATTTCTGTGATTGTGTCTTAATGCTTCACTAGACGTTTCATTGCTGATTGCGTTTTCATCAGAACTACATGAAAAAAGCACTAATGCAAGTGCTAAAAATGATAATAGATTTTTTTTCATAAATTAATAAATTTAATGGTTAGTTTTGGTTAGTGT
>CAZCIV010000473.1:0-2304 GCA_964498595.1 uncultured Flavobacterium sp. | reverse complement strand
TAGTAGCTATCAACGATTTATTAGACGTAGATCATTTGGCTTATTTATTAAAATACGATTCAGTTCATGGCCGTTTTAATGGAAAAGTTGAAGTTAAAGACGGAAAATTATATGTAAACGATAAATTTATTCGTGTTACAGCTGAAAGAGATCCAAAATTAATCAAATGGGATGATGCAAGTGTAGATGTAGATGTCGTAGCAGAATGTACGGGAATTTTTACTACTCTAGAAACTGCTCAAGCACACATTGATGGAGGTGCTAAAAAAGTAGTAATTTCTGCTCCTTCAGCTGATGCCCCTATGTTTGTAATGGGGGTTAATCATAATGAGGTTAAAGCTACTGATACTATTGTTTCAAATGCTTCATGTACTACAAACTGTTTAGCTCCTTTAGCTAAAGTAATCAATGATAATTTCGGAATTGTAGAAGGATTAATGACAACCGTTCACGCTTCAACTGCAACGCAAATGGTTGCCGATGGACCTTCTAAAAAAGATTGGAGAGGTGGTCGTGCTGCTTCTGTAAACATTATTCCTTCTTCTACAGGAGCTGCTAAAGCTGTAGGAAAAGTTATTCCTTCATTAAATGGAAAACTTACAGGAATGTCATTCCGTGTTCCTACAGTAGATGTTTCTGTAGTTGACTTAACCGTTAAATTAGAGAAAGAAACGACTTATGAAGAAATCATGAAAGTACTTAAAAATGCTTCTGAAACTTCAATGAAAGGTATTTTAGGATTTACGGAAGATGATGTAGTTTCACAAGACTTTGTTTCTGATTCTAGAACTTCAATTGTTGATGCTAAAGCTGGAATCGGATTGAATTCTACTTTCTTCAAATTAGTTTCATGGTATGATAACGAATACGGTTACTCAAGTAAATTAATTGATTTATCAGTACATGTTGCTGGTTTAAAATAATATATTAAAAAAAATCCCGCCACATTTTATGCGGGATTTTTTCCTCCCAAACTAAACTAACACCCAACAAATGAAATTATTAGTTGACAGTGGTTCTACAAAAGCCGATTGGATTGCTATTGATGATAATGGTAAAGTATTATTCACTACTCAATCTTTAGGATTAAACCCTGAAGTATTAGACAAAGACGAAATTATCAGCCGATTAGAAGATAAGTTTGATATTTCGCATAATAAAGATAAAGCTACTCACTTGTTCTTTTACGGTGCAGGATGTGGAACAGATCGTATGAAAGACTTTCTAACTTTAGTTTTTCAAGATTATTTTAAGCATGCAGTTGTAGTAGTTCAAGAAGACACCTACGCAGCAGTTTATGCTACTACTCCAAAAGATGAAAAGGCAATTGTTTGTATATTAGGAACTGGTTCAAATTGTTCTTATTTTGATGGAAAAATATTGCATCAAAAAGTACAATCTCTAGGGTATATTGCTATGGATGATTGTTCAGGTAATCGTTTTGGACGTCATTTGATTCGTGCTTATTATTTCAATAAAATGCCTAAAGAATTAGCGCAAGAATTTGAAGAAGAATACAATGTAGATGCCGATTATATCAAACATAATTTATACAAAGAACCTAATCCTAATGCTTATTTAGCAACTTTTGCTAAGTTTTTAATTCGTCATAAAGATACTGAATTTTGTCAAAAACTGATTCACAAAGAAATGGAATCTTTTGTTGAAAATTATATTGAACAATTCGATAATTGTAAAGAAGTTCCGGTACATTTTATTGGTTCTATTGCTTTTTATTTGAAAGAGGAACTAACATCAGTACTTGAAAAAAAATCTATTAAAATAGGAAATGTTCTAAGAAGACCGATTGATGGTCTAATAGCATATCATGTTTTAAACAAATAAAAAATTAATTTAAAGTTGATTAAATCCCAAATCATATCATTTTTGATTTGGGGTTTTTTTATTATTACATTTGTGAGGAATGAATTAAATTAAATTATGGAAATAGCTATTATTGCACATGATGGAAAGAAAGCCGATATGGTACAGTTTTTAAATAAGAATAAAACCATTTTATCAAAAGAAAATATTAAAATAATTGCCACTGGAACCACTGGTGGAAAAGCAGAAGAAGCAGGTTTTAAAGTAAAAAAGATGTTATCTGGTCCTTTAGGAGGTGATGCCCAAATTGCAGCTCGTGTTGCTGAAGGAAAAACTAAAATGGTTTTGTTTTTTAAAGACCCAAACTCTAATCATCCCCATGAAGCCGATATTAATATGTTAATTCGAATATGCGATGTACACAATGTCCCATTAGCAACTAATGAAGCTACAGCTCAGTTAATGGTATTAGCATTATAA
>CAZCIV010000472.1:0-2307 GCA_964498595.1 uncultured Flavobacterium sp. | reverse complement strand
CAAATATAACAAAACATTCCATTCAGCAGCGGATTTTCCGTAGGAAAATCCGGAAATAGCCATTGAAGCAAACCGCTGTTGGCAAATCGGTTTTTTATTCGGTTTAACTTTCACGCCGTATTAAGTTGGAAGTATTTTAAAAATAATATAAAATGAACAATTATATAAAATCAGAACTAAAAGCTATGAACAAAAGGTTTAATTATTTGTTTTATTCTATCATTTTTTCGGCTGTATTAGCTTCTCTTTTGGGGCTTTTTGTAGGTCTTTATTTTCGTCAGGCTGATAAAATTGAACAGTTAGAATTGATATTAAAAAACTTAAAACAGTAATTATGAAACCTGCAATTAACATTCTTCGACCATTTTTTGCTTCAAAATTTTTAAGTTTTAATTCTAAATCTAAAATTTGGTCAGCTTTATTTTGTCTTTCAAATTCTTTAAGTTTTTCCAATTCTTTTCTTTCAAGATATTTTAACCAACCACCTTCTCTTTGTATGTTAAATCCATCTAATAATAAAACCCCAAATGTCCTTTTTCCTTTTCTGTCTATTAAATTTATGTCTTCACAAATTTTAAATGTCAAATCAAATAAATCAGCATTTTCCAAACCGACAGCTTCAATTATTTTAGATGTTGGTAGAGGCATAAATTTTCCATATTCTAAATTATTTATCAGAACATCTATAATTTGGTCTTCTATTGAAAATTCCATATTTCGATTTTTAAGCGGTTCTACTGAACTGTTTGCCAACTGGTTTATATACGCAATAAAATTGCGCCAATCTATCCAATTTTGGTTGTATTTGTGCTATTGTATGCTTTTTTCAAATATAAATACATTATTTCGAATTATCAATCCAATTTAAATTAAAAAGCCTAGACTAATTAGTCCAGGCTTACTTTTACTTATTTCTATACCTCATCATTATGGCGTTTTTGAGCTCGTTGATGAGGTGTATGTTTTTGTGGTGGTGGTTTTCCTGTTCTTGCAGTAGCTTTAGTGCTTGAATGTTTTTTTTGTGTAGTTCGTGTTCTCGCATTAATCGGGTGGCTTTTGGATTGAACTCTTTTTTGAATTCATAGAGAGATAAGAACGGAATAACCGAACCGCGAAGAAAAGGCATCCAGAATTTGGATTTCCATAGGCTCATGGCTATCCAAAAAATGTCTTCTTTTTGAGCTTCGGTTTGGAAGACTAAAACAAAACTGTTCGTAAAAGGTTCATTGCTAGGTTTTCCGCTATTTAGTCCTTTTGATAGGATGAAAAAATGCGGTTTTTCGTACTTCGCCCCAGTTTGGTGGGTTTTGATAAAAATTGTGTCCATAATACAAGGATTTAACAGGTTAACTTCCTTCGTCTTTCCTTCGTGATTGCCCGAAATGTGAATGGAAACCGAGATGCCCCACACACATTTTTGCAAAAGAAAAAAGGAAAAAAAAGAAAGCCGTCTTGCCTTGTGGAGGGTTTCAAAAAAGCAAGTTTTACGGGTAAAATACTACCCAACTGAGGAGTGTTCAGTGGACATTTTTTAGTGTTCAGGAAAGAAGTGAATTGGAAAATGAGGGTGGAGATTTTATCCGGAACCGGAGGCTTGAACTTGCTTTTTTGAATACCCGGAACAAATCTTTGGCTTCTTTTTTATCCTTTTTTTTGTAAAAATGTTTACCCCAAATTTTCTTGTGAACTGAGGTTTTAGGGGGTGTTCAATCGGGAGTGGTGAACAAGGGTGTGGTTTTTTTAGTGAAAAGGGACAAGTAAAAAGGGATAAGTTGAAAAGACTGGTGGAAAATGAAAAAAAACACACTCTTGTAGTGGTTTGATTTTTGAGGATGCCTGATGTGTGTTCAGTATTCAGATTTTAGTGTTCAGCTAATTGGAGATGGGAGGCATCTTCAAAAAACAATATGATACTTCCTAGTGAGAGGGCAGTAGCGGAACAAGGGTAAGGTTTTCTTTTTTTGCTGGACTACCTCTACATCGCACGGTTTGACAAATATCTTTATGAAAATTTGAAAAAGAAAACCATACTCTTGTGGGGGAAATTTGATTTTTGATAATGCCTAATGGTTTAGTTGGCAGTCGCGGTTTTCAGTTAGCAGTTTTGGTCTACTGAAAATGGGAGGCATTTTCAAAAAACAATGAAAATTACGATAGCGATAGCGTTCCTATTATTCTTCGGGTGGGTGCGGCTGGGAGCGGATATTTTACATAATAACTGTTATAACTGCCGTTGGCGTAGCATTGGGCGTTGGAAGGCATTATAACACTTATTATGTAAATATAGCTTGGGAGTGGTTTTTGTGT
>CAZCIV010000471.1:0-2311 GCA_964498595.1 uncultured Flavobacterium sp. | reverse complement strand
TACCCGACATGTTATATTCAAATGGAAGGGAAAACAAATTGTTTTTTTTGAAATAAAATTTCTTGTTTTTATAATCTAAAAACCAATTGAATCGTTTTAAAACATCGCCACCAATAGAACCATTTCGACCATTATTAATAAGAATTTGATTAAAAGCAGTAGTATCTGGATATGAAACTAAAGCCTTTTTTAAAACAAATCCACTAAAATCAATTTTTTCAATTCTAGACCTCTTACCATTTATTTCACCCGACAGACCAACCCCAAGAAAATCATTAAAAAAAATAGTATTACATTTTAAGGTATCATTTTCAAACAACCAAAGTCCATCGCCTAAACCAGAATCAAAGAGCACGTTAAATATTTGACTTTCATCATTTAAAGTTATTGGAATTTTAACATATGGTTTCCTTTTAATTAGCGTTACTTGCAATCTATTAAATTTTTTTAAACGAGAATCATTTGCTTTTAGTTCATCTTTATGAAGTATTACTGATTTATGATCATAATCAATTTCTACTAAATATGATTCAAAAAAACGACTACCAATTATTCCATTAATGGGCAATCCTAATTTATTAATAATGCTAATATCTTGATCAGGTAAAAAAAGAACATCAAAATTTGTATCTGCATACTCTTTTATAGATAAGATATTGTTCTTTAACATATAACCAGAAACAACATTTCCATTTCCAACCCCTTTAATAAAAATTTTATCTTTTTCATCAAGATTAGAAAGTGATTTATCTTGGGGCAAATCAAATAAAATAGTATCATCAGAACCTGTATCAAGAATCATTTTAAGAGGAATACCATTAAAATTAACATCAACAATGATGAGATTCTGAATGAATTCGAAAGGAATTTTAATTTTATTTTTTTTTGAATTCCAAATATAATTAGTTTGTGAATATAAAGTCACTTGTAAAGTAATCAATAACACTATAGAAATTACTAATTTCATTTTAATTCATTTGTATAAATGTAAGAAATTAAAACTAAACTATTATCTATTTAACATATTTTAATATCAATTAATGTACTTTTCACAAAAAAAAATCGCAATTTTGTACGTCTAAAAAAATAATCATGCCAAAAGTTTCAATAAAAGGGCAACAAATGCCAGAATCTCCAATTAGAAAATTGGTACCTTTTGCAGAAATTGCTAAAAAAAAAGGTCATAAAGTATATCATTTAAATATTGGTCAACCCGATATTAAAACGCCAGAAGTTGCCTTAAAAGCAGTAAAAAAAGCTGATATTTCAGTTCTTGAATACAGTCATTCTGCAGGTTTTGAAAGTTATAGAACAAAACTTTCTCAATACTATAAAAATCACGATTTACCTATAGACACTCAAGATATTATAATTACTACAGGAGGTTCTGAAGCTTTACTTTTTGCTATGGGAAGTACTATGGATGCAGGAGATGAGATTATAATTCCTGAACCCTTTTATGCTAATTATAATGGATTTTCAACAGCGTCAGGTGTGAAAGTAGTTCCAGTAATATCAGGAATTGAAACTGGGTTTGCTTTACCACCAATAGAAGCATTTGAAAAATTAATAACTCCTAAAACAAAAGCTATTTTAATTTGTAATCCTGGTAATCCAACGGGATATTTATATTCGCAAGAGGAAATTTTAAAATTAGCTGAAATTGTAAAAAAATATGATTTGTTTCTAATCGCCGATGAAGTATATCGTGAATTTATTTATGATGGTGATAAACATTTTTCAGTAATGAATGTACCTGGACTTGAAGAACATGCTATAATGATTGATTCTGTTTCTAAACGATATAGCATGTGTGGCGCTCGTATTGGTTGTATTGTTTCTAAAAATAAAGAAGTAATGGCAACGGCAATGAAATTTGCACAAGCTAGATTAAGTCCACCTACTTATGCTCAAATTGCCAGTGAAGCTGCTTTAGAAACTCCTCAAAGTTATTTTGATGCTGTTATTTCAGAGTATAAAGATCGTAGAGACACTTTAATTGCTGAATTAAACAAAATTGAAGGTATAAAAATTGCTACTCCTAAAGGTGCTTTCTATTGTATTGCCAAATTACCAATTGATAATGCTGATAAATTTGCACAATGGTTATTAGAATCTTATGACTTAAATGGTGAAACCGTTATGGTTGCTCCTGCCGCAGGGTTTTATTCAACACCAAATATTGGTTTAGACGAAGTACGCATTGCTTATGTTTTGAAGAAAGATGATTTAATTAAATCTGTTGAAATTCTTAAAGAAGCATTGAATACCTACAACAAATTATAATCAATTAATTTTATAATATTAAAGG
>CAZCIV010000470.1:0-2311 GCA_964498595.1 uncultured Flavobacterium sp. | reverse complement strand
ATAATTTTATCTTATAATTTGAGATAAATCTATATTTTAGCAAAAAATAATTTGAAAGGTATGAATCGAATTAAAGAGGTGCTTGAAGAAAAAGGCATCAAGCAGACGTGGTTAGCTGAGAAGTTGGGTAAGAGTTACAATATGGTCAACGCTTATGTGCAAAACAGGCAGCAGCCACGAATAGAAGTCCTTTACGAAATAGCCAAAATATTGGATGTAAACGTGAAAGACCTCTTAATTGACAACGATAATAATAAGGACAAGAAATGAACAAAGAGCAAAAAATAACTACTGAGATAAAAGTGCCAAATAAAGATTTGGAAACATTGAAAATTCATTTTCCGCATTGCTTTGACAAAGACGGGAATTTTCAGTTAGAGAAATTCAAAAATAACCTGACTGAAAAGGAAATTAACTTTTCTACCGAGAGTTACGGTTTAGACTGGTTAGGCAAAAGTTATGCAAGATTGTTGGCAAGCGACCCAGCAACCACTTTATTAAAAGCAGATGAAACACACAACGCAAAGCCCGAGAATGCCAACTCCGAAAACTTGCTGATTAAAGGCGACAACCTGGAAGTGTTAAAGCACCTTGCCAACGCCTACTACGAACAAGTAAAAATGATTTACATAGACCCACCTTACAATACAGGCAGTGATGGGTTCACATATCAAGACGACAGAAAGTTTACAGTAAAGGAACTACAGAATCTTATTGGTGTAGATGCTGAGAAAGCTAAACGCATCTTAGATTTTACTCAAAGTAAAAGTAATAGCCACAGTGCTTGGTTAACATTTATGTATCCTCGTCTTTACATTGCTAAACAATTATTGAAGAACGATGGAGTAATATTTGTTTCAATTGATGAAAGTGAAGTTGCACAACTACAACTTTTATTAGACGAAGTATTTGGAGAAGAAAATTTCGTTGCGTTAGCACCCCGAAAAACTGGAGCAGGTTCAGCAGCCACACGTTCAGAATCAGAATTAAGAAAGTTGAATGATTACGTTTTTATCTATCAAAAAAACAATCTGATTTTCAATAAAAAAAATATGGGTGAAAAAGAGTTTCCATTATCAGACGAGAATGGAGATTACTTGTTGGGGCAATTTCAAGCATCAGGTTCTGACGCTACACGTTCTGCAAGAAAGAATATGTATTACCCAATTTATGTTTTAGAAGATGATACATTAACAACTATAAAACCTGAAACTTTCAAGGAAGAAATATTGCCTAATAAAGTAAAAGGAGAAGATGGTAGATGGCTTTGGACTCCTGAAAAATTTGAAAAAGACAAAAGCTTAATTCATTATGATGGAACTAAACTTCAAAGGAAAATTTACTTTGACCCTGAAAAAGACAATACAATTTACCAAGCTGAAAAAGCTTGGCTTGACCAATTTACAAATGCTTCGGGAACAAAAAGATTTAATGAACTTTTTGAACCTCATAAAGGAATTTTCAGCAATCCAAAGCCCGTTGAACTTATAAAACATCTAATAAATCTCATCAACGTAAATGAAGATGAAAGCGTAATTATTCTTGACTTTTTTGGCGGTAGTGGAACAACAGGTGATGCTGTTATGCAAATTAATTCAGAAGAATATAAAAACTTAAAATTCATATTAGTTCAAATTCCCGAGCCAATCGACCCTAAGAAAAATAAAGTATCTTTTGATTTTGTAAAAGATGAGCTAAAAGCAGAACCTATAATTTTTGAAATAACCAAAGAGCGATTAAAAAGAGTTGCCCAAAATCTGAGAAAAGCGAATCAATCTAGAGTATCTGCCAAAGAAATTGAAAAGGAAAATTTAGAAGGGACACTCGACTTAGAATTTAAAGACGAAAAAATAAAGCAACTGAATTTTGAAATTAGCACTCTTAAAAATCAAGATTTAGGTTTCAAAATTTTTGAAACAACTCCCATCTGGGAAGATTACAATTTTGAAGCAGAACAGTTCGACAGTTCGCAAACACTGTTTGATGCTGGAAAACTAACAGAAGACGACATAAAAGCCTTACTCACCACTTGGAAAACGTATGATGGCATTGCCTTAACTCAAGAGTTAGAAAGTGTTGATTTAAGCGGTTACACAGCTTATTATGGCAATGGCAGATTGTATCTGATGCACAAAGGTTTTACTACTGACAGCCTAAAAGCATTGTTGGAAAAGATAGACACTGACAAACATTTTGAACCTAAAAGCATCATTGCCTTTGGCTATCACTTGGAAAGTAAGAGTTTACGGGAGATTTCTGAAAACGTAAAAACTTACAACAACAAGAAAAAAAGCGACATTGACTTTATAAC
>CAZCIV010000469.1:0-2315 GCA_964498595.1 uncultured Flavobacterium sp. | reverse complement strand
TTTGAAGATTTAAAACCTTTTCAATTTCATCTACTTGTTTTTCCATAGTAATAGACAAATTGTCTTGTAATGTTTTTATTTTTGCTTGGTCTGATACTTGATTAGATTGTAAAATAGAAATATTAGTATCTATTACAACCAATTCAGCTTTCATATTATTTTGTTTTGTTTCTACTTCAGATAAATTATTAAAAAGTGTTCCAATATTACTTTCATCTAAAGTTAATCTTTGTTCTAAATCATTTGAACCTAATACAATTCCTGTTGTCGTAAAACCGTTTAAAAAGTTTGTGGTTGCATTCACATTCAAAACATCAGCCGAAGAATTACCTATCACTGTGGTTCCTACCAATGTTTCATTATTATTTAAGCTTACTGACAATATATCAGATAAACTTGTAGTATTTGTTGTAGTATCGTATGAAATCGCAGCCGCGTTCTTTTGTAGAACAGTAAGAGCATTTGAAACTTCGTTTAATTGTCCTTGAACATTTCCTTTAACACCATCAAGATAAGAAACGTTATTAATTTGACTGGCTCCAATATTATTTAACAAATTTACAGATAGTTTATCACAAGAAATAGGAGCGATAAAGGTAGATGTTGCATTTACTACCATAGAATCAGAAAAAGAATCACCAACTATTAAATTACCATCTGCTTTAATTGCTTCATCGAATTCTACTTGACTTGCATAAGTTTTCACACCATTTAAGGTCTGATTACTATTTAATAAATTTTGAACTTCACCTAATGTCAAAGGTTTATCTTGTGTAATCCAATCATTTATGACAAATTCAGGAGCGTATGTATTATTATCATTTGTAGTTAAGATTTGTCTTGGTACGTAAATTTCCATATATATTCAATTATAAACTATATACAGAATAAAAATAATAGTTAAAAATAAAAACAAATAACTACTGTCCCGGGCTTCTAAAACTTCCGCCCATTACCATACTACGTGATCGAGTTTCTCCAGGACTTCGAAAACTACCACCGGATACCTTTTCTTTATTTACAACCTTTCTGATTGGTTTTATATTTCTTATATTATTACCTTGATTAAAAATAGATTCGGATGATTTCATACCTTTTAATAGAGGATTACCATTTTTATATATTCTACCTTGAACTCCCAAACTTTTGTCCAAAACAATATAATCTAATGAACCTCCACCAATTGATTGAGTAATATTTTTTAAGCCTTCTTTTGCTACATCTTTACCAATATCACTACCAAATTGTTTTAATGCGTTTTTGTCTCTAAAGTCTGTATCATAAGCACTATCTACAATACTTGTTGTAAGTGTTTTCCCAAGTCTTGCACCTACTTCTGGATTCATTCCTATTAATGCGGCACCTGCAGAACCCATTGCCATACCTGCTTTACCTGCGATGTTTTTCGCCACTTTTTCAGGAATTACTTTCTTAGCTGCTTCTACTCCTATTGCTACTTGTGTTCCTATTTTTTTCCAATTAATTTTACCTCCTTCAATTCTCGCACCTTTTCCAATTCGTCTAGCTTTTTTTATTTTTCTTAATAGCTTATCTTCTACTTCAAATTCTCCATCTGAATCTTCCATATCTTCTCCAAGTTCGTGTCTTTGTAATTGTACATTATTTCCCTTTATCAGTTTCTTTAATTTATTTGGTGGAATGTTTAAATGGACGTTTTTAATTTTTCTTTGACTATTCATTGTATATTATATACTATATATTATTTTTTGATGGATACAATAAAAGCCTATAGTATAGTTATAGTTTTATAGTTTTAATACTAATTTACCTGTTGATACATCAAGTTCTAACTCTCTTTGATATGTTAAAATGCAGGTATAATTGGTTTTTAATCCTGAACCATTTGTTAAGGTGACATTTACTGATTTACCTATATTATCATCTTCTGAGAATTTAGCCCTATTTAAATCAACATAGTAATAAGTATAACAGTTCTCCCAATCAGATTTAGATATTAAACCTGAAGAAATGCCAAAGCTTCTGAATTGTCTTCCATCCAATGCAAGATGACTCATTGTTTCAACATATGATTCATAAGTATATTTTTTAGTTTGAGACCAAATATTTTGTCCATTTAATTGAACATTAAAATTATATATTTTAGCATATGGGGCAGTTGTAAAAGGTGCAGAAGAAAAAGGGGTAGAAGATGGTAATAATCCACCATTATCTTCTGCAGCAATCTCTGGAATAATGATTAAGTCTCGAGGTCTGACAATGGAATTAGTAATTAATATTTGATTGGCCGATTGACCACCTCCAACAGATTGTAAGCCTGTAGGATTATAAACATT
>CAZCIV010000468.1:0-2318 GCA_964498595.1 uncultured Flavobacterium sp. | reverse complement strand
ATTTGCAGGAAATAAAGAAAGAGTTGGGCGATGTATTGTTGCACATTGTGTTTTATGCGAAAATAGGAAGCGAAACCAATGCTTTTGATATTGGCGATGTAGCTAATTCCATTTGTGATAAATTAATCGATCGTCATCCACATATTTATGGTGATGTGGTGGTGGCTGACGAAGAAGAAGTAAAGCAAAATTGGGAAAAACTAAAACTGAAAGAAGGCAAAAAATCGGTTTTAGAAGGTGTGCCAAAAAGTTTACCGGCGTTAGTAAAAGCAAGTCGCATTCAAGATAAGGTTAAAGGTGTTGGATTTGATTGGGAAGAACCGCACCAAGTTTGGGACAAAGTGCAAGAAGAACTAAACGAACTCCAAGTTGAGGTACAATCCGGCAACCAAGACAAAATAGAAGCCGAATTTGGCGATGTTTTGTTCTCCATGATAAATTACGCCCGATTCTTAAAAGTAAACCCAGAAGACGCTTTAGAACGCACTAATAAAAAATTCATCAAACGTTTCCAATATTTAGAAAGTAAAGCCACCGAACTAGGTAAACCATTAGTCGATATGACTTTGGCAGAAATGGATGTTTTTTGGGAAGAAGCGAAGAAGTTGTAGTGTTCAGTGATCAGTCTCAGTCTCAGTGTTCAGGTTTAACTACAAGGAACACAAAGATGATACTATGAACACAAAGTTTTAATCCAATTTGTCATGCTGAACTCGTTTCAGCATCTCATTTTTTAAACGCAAAGGCGCTAAGTTTTTTCGCAAAGTACGCAAAGTTTTTTCAAGCTTAATGCATCTCTTTAATGTCATCTCTACGCGATCTTTTATGTGTTTTTGTGTTCACGAGCGTGATGCTCACGATAGCAGGGTAACAGTTATTTATTTAATTATTCCGCTAAATGTTTTGTCTTCGCTATATACATTTATACCAAAAAGATTCCATTTTAAAACCCCATCAGCTGTAAAAGTTGCTTTTTCATTTGGTTTGTAGATTTGAGTTTCAATAGACTTGAATTCCCACTCATAGCCACTAACTAGACCAGTTAGAAAACTATAACTTTCTATTGGGATATATTCGTTTTTGTCAACTGAATATTTGACGTAAAGGTTAATGTCAAAAACTAAATTATCTTCAAGGAGAACTTCTTTAATTTTTGAACTGTTCGTTTTTTTATAATCAGTTGTTATTGTAATTCGGTTGCTGTTTTTCGACGTTTTTGCTGCTGATATAATCTGAATGATTCCTAATGTCATTATTAGAATTGAAATCACTTTAATTTTTGGATTAAAAATTTTCTTTCCTTTGATGATGAATCCAAAAATTAGGTAAAAAAAGAAGATTATTAATGAGGCATTAAGTAATGTCCAAAGTAAATGTATCATATAATTTATTTTAAATTTTCTACCTAGTTTGTAATGCTGTCAAGCATCTCTTTTATGCCATCCCTTCGGGATTTTTACCAGCTATGTTGCTTTAAGTTACCCATATTTCATGCCTAACGGCATTTCAAACGGTTGTAATTACTTTTTTAGTTCCGTAGGAACGAGATATAGGTAGCTCCGTAGGAACGTAATATGGTTAAAAAATTAACACAACGATTAGGAAGTCCTGTAGGGACGATATTTTCATTTGTTTTTTTGTTCACGAGAGTTTCGTTAACAATAATAGGGGATGCAGCAGTATTTGTATAAAATTTATTTAACGTGTCTTTATATACGCTAATACATCAAATTTAATTCTGTTTTGACTTGAAGTTGAAGCGGATTTCGATGTGGAACCTCCAGCACTAAAAACTTGTACTACAGAAACTTTTCCTCCTACGTCATCTTTGTTTTCTTCATTAGTGGTGATTGCAATGTCAAAGTCAATCTTTGTGTATTGATCTCTAATTCCTTCCCCTGAATTACTTTTTTCTTTTATATACGAATTTCCTTCCAAAATCCCATCTGTGATCTGTTTAATAGTCTCTGATATAAAATCTTTTAGTTCCATTTGTTAATTTTTTATTGGATAATTTTTTTTGACATCTTTATTCTCAGATTTCTTATGAATATTGTGGGTAACCATTATATAAAATCGAGCTATTTCACAAATATAACGAAAATCTTACAAACTAAATTTTTATATTTTGAAAATAGAAAGCAAAAAAAATCCCAAGCTTTCACTCGGGATTCTATCTTACATATTTTTAATTTGCTGTAGCTTTTCTTTCCACAATTTCAAGTCGTCTTTGTGGCGTTCAATGCTTTTTTGAACTTCTTTTATAAAAGGATTTTCACCTTTCGAACTACTGCTAATAAACTGAATGTTGTTTTCTA
>CAZCIV010000467.1:0-2340 GCA_964498595.1 uncultured Flavobacterium sp. | reverse complement strand
GACCAAAAGACCGGGATTTGAAAATTGGTGTTCGGGGATTACTCTCCGATAACTTTTTTTGGTTAAGTAGAGTAATATGATGGTTTACTTTTATCGAGAACTCTGGAATCAAATGCATAGATGATTCGAATAAATGTAATTCGTGATTTCATGGATAAACAATTGTTAAATATTTGTTTTTTTTATTTTTTTTTTAAACTCGTATACTTAATCAATTAATGGCCATTTAAAACGATGAAGTCAGTCTATGTGCTCTACTGAAAAATAAAAAGAGTGCATCTAAATCAAAATTAATATGAAAAAGTTTATTTATGGAATTTTTATTCTTTCAATTGTAGGGGTTGGAGTTGTAGCATGCAATAAATTTTCAACAAATTCAGATCGTGTAGAAAATACAGATAATGAAATTAACACGAGTAATTCAAATACTTTAATTGAAAAAGTAGGACCTGGTTTTAGAATTTTTACTGTTCAGTTACACAGGCCTGAAGGGAAAATTGATAAAAATGGTAATGATTGTAATTGCGTTAGTTGCGCTGGGTTTTGTGAATTTGTTTGGTTCCCTGATAGATATGGTTTGCCAACTGTTGGTGTTGATTTTATTTCAGGAACTAAAGCTAGGCTTTACTTTTTCGAGGATTTGGATGTAGATGATGTTAGTCTGCCAACTTTTCATATTGACAATGAAGTTTCATTTGATGATGGAGAAGATCATTGCAAGTTGGCATCAGGTGAATATCCTGTTACAATTTCGACTGGAACGATTAGTTTCAATAATGTAAATTATCATTACAAGTCTTACATAGATGTTCCTTATAAGAAGAATTAATAACAATTCAAAAAGCATGATAAAACTTGGGGTATTTATATCCCAAGTTTTTATCCTTTCTTTCTTTTCTGGTTGTGTCACTTACAATCTTTCTTCTGGTAAAAAGTATCGCAACTACTTTCCTGTTAAGGATATACACATAGTTTCCTCCAAAGAGCTTGACAGTTGTGAATTCAGTATGGCGCGATTTATTAGTCCTGACACTACCGGTGCAGTTCAATTTATTTTTCCCGAGAATGTTCAACAAATTGTTCGTGAAACAAAGCAGGATTTATTATTGATAATTTTTTTTCCAAACTGCAGCGGTGCCTATAAAGAGGTTGAACTGGCTAAATATGCTGAAGATAATAAAATACCTTACCTGTTAATTTCAGACACCTACAGTCCTGCCAGGATGAAAGACCTATATCGTAAACATAATCTCAAGAATAGAAATCTATATATACTCCCAACAATAAAAAAAGAGAACAAGTTCATTTTAAGAAAAAGATGTGAGTTTTTAAAAAAGGTATGTCCCGATAATTACGCGATTTATAATGATGAGTTGATCTTTGGTACTCTTTTTAAAATTGCGCCGGACAATAAAAGTCTTGTGAACCCAATCAGTGTTGGTGGATTTAAACAAAAAGCGTTTTTGATAGAATGGATTAATGATGAATATAAAATTCAAAGTTAAGTCTCCTTTTTTGTATCTGATGTCACTTACTTTTCATCTTCACAGCAAGAAGTCATGAATAAAGAAGATAGAGCAGGGGTAAATAAAAATTTATTCATTGCATAAAGTTTTAACGGCTTGCAGCGATTCCTCAATGTGTTTCGCTGAGTTGGTTTGTGAATTGTAAATATGACGAATTTTCCCGTGTTTATCCACCACATAGGTAACGCGTCCAGGAATCAATCCAAATAGATTGGTCGGCACGCCAAATTGTTTGCGGACTTCCTTTTTGATGTCAGACAACAACACGAACGTCAATCGGTGTTTTTCTGCAAACTGCATATGTTTCTCCGAGGAATCACTTGAAATACCAATCACTTCGCAACCCAAATCTTTGAAATCTTCGTAGGCATCGCGAAAGGAGCAAGCTTCAGCAGTACATCCTGGGGTGTCGTCTTTTGGGTAGAAATAAATAACAAGCACTTTTTGTCCCAATACCGATTGAATATCGAAAGGAGCATTGTTTTGATCGTTTAACACAAAAGTTGGACAGCCGTCCCCAATTTGAATTGCCATGTTGGAAATTGTTTGTGATTATCTATAAACAAAATTGCATAAAAAAACCCTGACAAATACTGTCAGGGTCTCATATTGTGTTAAGAAAACTATTATTCTCCTACAACTTCGAATTTGAATACTGGCTTCACTCCTTTGTGTAAGTTAGCTTCAGCTTCGTACGTTCCAACTTCTTTGATTGGCTCGTCTTTAATTTTCAAAGATTTACGGTCGATATCGAATCCAGCAGCTTTCAACGCTTCAGACAATTGAACTGTGTTAACAGATCCGAAGATCTTAC
>CAZCIV010000466.1:0-2342 GCA_964498595.1 uncultured Flavobacterium sp. | reverse complement strand
GGATTAAACATCAAACAAGAATATTATAAGATTACCAATTTTGCTTCGGGAAAAAAATTAGCAGATAATTTCAAATCATTAAAAAACAATGATTTAACGACAATTGTTTACAATTTCGTAGATATGTTATCGCACGCTAAAACCGAAATGGATGTTGTAAAGGAACTCGCTTCAAACGATAAAGCATATCGTTCTTTAACGGCAAGTTGGTTCAAGAATTCTCCCCTTTTGGATATGATTCAGCAAGCACAACAACTTGGTTTTAAATTAATTATAACAACTGACCACGGAACTATTAATTGTAAAAATCCGTCGAAAGTTATTGGTGATAAAAACACGAGTTTGAATCTTCGCTACAAAACAGGAAGAAGCTTAACATATGAAGACAAAGATGTTTATGCGGTGAAAGATCCAAAGAAAATTGGATTACCAGCGCTAAACATGAGTAGCTCTTTTATTTTTGCGAAAAACGATTTATTTTTGGCTTACGTAAACAACTACAATCATTATGTAAGTTATTACCGAAATACCTATCAACACGGAGGAATTTCGTTAGAAGAAATGGTAATTCCATTCTTAGTTTTAGAGCCGAGGTAAAAGTGTTCAGTATTCAGTCAAAAGTGTTCAGTAAAAGCAAAATTTAGTATGACCGTAATTTACAGTTTAGAAGAAATAAATGCCATTGCAAAACAAATTCTTGCTACACCTTCATTAAAGAAAATCATCACGTTTCATGCGCAAATGGGTGCCGGAAAAACGACTTTAATTAAAGAATTGGTAAAAGAATTAGGCGTGAAAGATAATTCAAGTAGCCCAACATTTTCTTTAGTAAACGAATACAGAACTTTTGAAGGTGAAACGGTGTATCACTTTGATTTATATCGTTTAAATTCAGAAGAAGAAGGTTATGATATGGGATTAGACGAATATTTCTATTCTGACAATTGGTGTTTTATCGAATGGCCGGAAAAAACGCCAAATTTAATTCCGATTGACCATGCGAGTATTTCCATAAAAATTTTACCAAATGGTAAACGTGAACTAACGCTCAAAAATTAAATACGAAAGAGAATAGAAAATCAACTTCTATTCTCTTTTTTTGTGAATCTATTTCCCAAGTCTAAAATAATTCCTAATTTAGAACCTCAAAATCAAAAGTAATGTCGATATACACTCCTTTTTCTGCTTCGCAATTGCTTCCACAAGAAGAAAAACTTGAAGTAGCGCGTCATAAAAGCGAATTATTTATAGGAATTCCAAAAGAAACTTCCTATCAAGAAAGAAGAATTTGCTTAACACCTGATGCAGTTTCTTCATTGGTTTCGCACGGACATCGCGTAATGTTAGAATCAGGAGCTGGAGAAACTTCAAGTTATACCGACAAAGAATACAGCGATGCAGGTGCCGAAATTACGCAAGACACCAAAAAAGTTTTGGGTTGTCCCATGATTTTGAAGGTAGAACCACCTACCCTAGCCGAAATTGAAATGATGAATCCTCAAACAATTGTAATTTCGGCAATTCAATTAAAAACACAGAAAAAAGAATATTTTGAAGCCTTGGCTAATAAAAGAATTACTGCCTTAGCCTTCGAATTTATAAAAGATGAAGATGGTTCGTATCCAGCGGTAAAATCATTATCTGAAATTGCAGGAACTGCCTCTATATTAGTTGCTTCTGAATTGATGATTGGTGAAAATATTGGAAAAGGCTTACTCTTTGGAAACATTACAGGAGTTCCACCTACAAAAGTTGTCATTATTGGTGCTGGAACTGTAGCAGAATATGCTGCTAGAACAGCATTAGGATTAGGTGCACATGTAAAAGTATTTGACAATTCGATTACCAAATTACGTCGTTTACAAAATACTTTAAATCAAAGAATATTTACTTCTACAATACAAGATAAATCGCTTTTAAAAGCATTAAGACGTTGCGATGTTGCCATCGGTGCCATGAAAGGAAAAAACAGAGCTCCAGTTGTAGTTACCGAAACTATGGTGGAACATATGAAAAAAGGTGCTGTTATAGTAGATGTGAGTATTGACACAGGTGGTTGTTTTGAAACTTCCGAGGTTACTACACATGAAAAACCGACATTCATTAAAAATGGTGTCATTCATTATTGTGTACCGAATATTCCTTCTCGTTATTCTAAAACGGCTTCCATGTCTATTAGCAATATTATTTCTCCTTTCTTATTACATATTGCGGATGATGGTGGAATTGAAAGCGCTATCCGTTGCAATAGAGGTTTGAAAAATGGTATTTACAGCTATCACGGATTACTTACCAATAAAGCGATTGCAGATTGGTTTAATTTAGAATATCGCGATATTAAT
>CAZCIV010000465.1:0-2356 GCA_964498595.1 uncultured Flavobacterium sp. | reverse complement strand
TTTAAGATAGTTAATGTAAAATTATTCGTTTACCCAATTTAAACGATCCATTTGATTGTATTGCCATGGAGCGCCATTGTTTTCAATATTACTCATCATATTATTTAATTCCATTGGAGCTGCACTTTGCTCCATCACTAAATAACGACGCATTTCAATGATAATTGATAATGGACTAATATTGATAGGACACTCTTCAACGCATGCATTACAAGTGGTACATGCCCATAATTCTTCTGGTGTGATGTAATCGTTTAACAATGATTTTCCATCATCAACAAAAACGCCTTTATTCAAATCGATGTTTCTTCCCACTTCCTCTAAACGATCACGAGTGTCCATCATAATCTTACGAGGAGATAATTTTTTTCCAGTTAAATTAGCCGGACAAGATGAAGTACAACGTCCACATTCTGTGCAGCTGTATGCATTTAACAATTGAACCCAATTTAAATCTTGAACATCTGAAGCTCCAAATTTAGCAGGAACAGCATCAGGATTAGCAGGAGCAGCAAATGGGTCAGCACTTGGATCCATCATTAATTTCACTTCATTTGTTACACTTTCTAAATTATTAAATTTGCCTTTAGGGTTTAAATCAGCATAAAAAGTATTAGGAAACGCTAATAAAATGTGTAAATGCTTTGAATAATATAGATAGTTTAAGAATACTAAAATTCCGGCAATGTGTAACCACCAAGCTGCTCTTTCAATAAGTACAACAGTTCCTTCACTCATACCATTATAAATAGGAGCTATAAATTGTGAGATTGGAAAACTTCCCGCTTGACTGTAATGTCCAATACCTAGAGTTTGTAAATGCAAATCAGCCGAATTCATAATGAAGAATAAAGACATGATAACAATTTCAAAATATAGAATATAATTAGCGTCATTTCTAGGTTTACCATTTAAATCTGTACTAGTAAAACGTCCGATTTTAACAACATTTCTTCTGATCCAAAAAATAATTACTGTTACTAAAACTAAGAAAGCTAAAATTTCAAACGAACCAATTAACACGTCATATAATCCTCCCATGAAAGATAAAACTCGATGTGTTCCAAAAAGTCCGTCAATAATAATTTCAATAATCTCGATATTGATGATTACGAAACCAACATAAACCACAATGTGAAGAAATCCTGCAATAGGACGTTTTACCATTTTAGATTGCCCTAAAGCAACCATCATCATGTTCTTCCAACGTTCTGAAGAATTGTCAGATCTGTCAACATCTTGACCTAACTTTATGTTACGAATCAGTTTTTTTACGTTCATTGTAAAATAACCAATACCTGCCCCTAAAAGCAATGCGAATAAAATGTTATCTAAAAAATTCATTGTGTAAAATTTACTTTTTAATTGTATCGTTAACTGGTGCTACGTAAGGCTTATTTTTTTTACCAAAAAGAGAAACGTTAACATATCGCGTAGGATTTAATCTCAAATCCTGTAATAATAATTCTAACTCTTTAGATGTTTTAGAAAAATTAGTATACATCGCATCATCCTTCATTAATTTACCAACAGTTCCATTTCCTCTCTCGATATCTGACATAATTTTGTCTACACTAGCCAATGTCTTTTCAAGATTTTTTACGGTTTGCCCTAAATTAGCTCTCGACAAAGAATCTGAAATTTTTGAAAAATTAGCAGAAGTTTTGTCAATATTAGCCATAGTAGAATTAATTTTCGATTTGTTATTGGCAATCATCTCATTAATATTTCTAGATGCCACACTAAATTCAGTTAATGTTTTATTAAGCTCCGCAATACTACTTTTTAAGTTTTGTTTTGTTGAAGCATCTAAAATATCATTAATATTAGAAACCATAGCATCTGCATTGTCCAGTAGTTTCTGAACTTTATATTGAAGCGGTTCTAATTGTTGGGCTAAAGCATCTGTTATCCCCAATTTGCTACTGGCTTTTAGATAGTCGCCTGATTTGATGTAATTTTTATCTTGAAAATTAGGTTTAATTGCAATTTGTCTTCCTCCCACTAATCCAGAATCATATATTTCTGCAATACTGGATTTTGAAATTGGAAAATCAGTAGTGATTTGGATTTCAACCAATAATTTACCATCCGGTTGAATATTAATTGAATTCACTTTTCCAATTGCTAATCCATTTAAAGTAACTGGTGCAGAATCTACAAGACCTGCAACGTTGTCATAAACTACATAAACTCTTGTACTGCTATCTAAAATGTCTCTTCCTTTTAAAAAATTGAATCCCCAAATAAATAATAAAATCGATACAATTACAAGGACAGCGGTTTTGATTTCTCTTGTTAGTTTCAAAGCGTTATATTTTTACAACAAAATTAAACTTTTATTTTATTTTATGGC
>CAZCIV010000464.1:0-2376 GCA_964498595.1 uncultured Flavobacterium sp. | reverse complement strand
CATAAAGGGTAGATATAGCACTGATATAGCACTGATATAGCACTGATAAAGTATGAATAGTGTATGGATAGTATATGGATAGTGTATGCCAAAAGTAGAGATACCATATAGATGAAGTATAACACAAGTACATTTTAATCATTAAAAACCAAAAGACACAAAAAAAGCACCTCGTTAAAGGTGCTTTTGTGGGGAGAGCAGGATTCGAACCTGCGAAGATGTAATCAGCGGATTTACAGTCCGCCCTCGTTGGCCGCTTGAGTATCTCCCCAAGCCATCAAGCTTATTTCACTAAGCGGTTGCAAATATAGAATTGTTTTTTATTCCAACAAAGGATTTTGACACTATTTTGCATACTATTTTATAACGTTCTGTAAATGAAAAACATAAAAAAATCTCCCTAAGGAGATTTCTTGTAATAAGTTTAAAAACCTTTATTTTACTCCTAAAAGTGCTACCACTTTAGCACGTAATGCATCACCTCTTAGATTTTTTGCTACAATATTTCCTTTAGCATCTAAAATAAAAGTTGCAGGAATTGATTCTACATTGTATTGTAGAGCAATTGGTTCTTTCCAATGTTTAAGATTTGAAACTTGTGGCCATAATAACCCATCCTTTGCAATAGCTTCTTTCCATTTAGAAGCTTCTTTGTCAAGAGAAACACCAATGATGTTTAAACCTTTGTCGTGAAACTCTTTGTATAAAGCCACTACATTAGGATTTTCTACTCTACATGGTCCACACCAAGATGCCCAAAAATCAATAATAGTAACTTTACCTAGTGATTCTTTCAAAGAAATTGTTTTGCCTTCTGGTGAGGGAGCTGAAAAATTTGGTGCAGGTTTTCCAATCTTAACCCCAGTTATCTTTTTTAAAGCTGCTTTTATTTTGCTTCCGCTTTTTGTGTTTTGTATATTTACATCTAATCCTTCAAAATAAGTTTTAACTTCTTCAGGAGTTAAATATTGACGCACCAAGAAATTTTCTAAAAGTAAAACCGATAAATAAGCATCAGGATTTTCTTTAATAAATTTTTTAGAGTAAATATTCATCTCATCTTGAAACTTTCTGTATTCTTTTAAAAGACGATTTATCGTTGCAGTGTCCTGACTCATTTGTGCTTTTTGCATAGTAGCACCATTGTCCTTTTCAAATTTTACAACCTTGTCTGAAATAACTCTAGAATCAGAATTGAATTTTTGAAATAAATCATTATTAGAAGTACCTCCTAAAGTTGATTGCTGTAATGAATCTTTTACAATGACAAGTTCAATAGTACCATGCTCTAAAATTAACGGCATGTTAATTTGTTCCTTTTCAAACCTTACAAACCCTAAATCTAACTCCTCTGTAGTTCCTCTTAATTCAAATTTCCCATCCGTCACAACAGCAGTATCTTTTGCTAAAGAACCCGTTTCAGTTTGAACTTCTAAAAATACTTTTTTCCCATTTTCAATGCCATTAGCCGTACCAGAAATAACAAACTCATTATCTTTTAAATTGTTACAACTAATCGCTAGTAGTGCAGAAATAAATACAAATGCTACTTTTTTCATTGTTTAATATTAAATTTTCAGCAAATGTATTTAAAATATATCAGTTATAAAACATAAATAAATGTTAGAAAATCAGTAAAAACTATCAATCAATGTTTTGTAAATCAAAAATATAATTGTAATTTTGCGCACCTTTTGACGAAGAAGCGTTTCCATTAGGTATCAAGTATTTATGTAAAACACTGTTGATGTTTTCTATTCGAATAATGAAACGCAAGAAACCCAACATACAAATTTTTAATCAGCATGTCTGAAATTAACAAAACACAAGAAGAGTTTTTAGCGAATTTTAACTGGCACAACTATGCAGAAGGTATCGATGCAGTTGACGAAAAAAACTTACAAGAATTTGAAGCTTTAGTAGAAAAAACTTTCGTATCTACAGGAGACGAAGAAGTTGTTGAAGGAGTTGTTGTAAGAATCACTGATAGAGATGCTATCGTTGATATCAACGCTAAATCGGAAGGTGTTATCTCTTTAAACGAATTCCGTTACAATCCTAACTTAAAAGTTGGTGATAAAGTAGAAGTATTAATCGACGTTCGTGAAGACAAAACAGGTCAGTTAGTATTATCGCACAGAAAAGCTAGAACTATCAAAGCATGGGATAGAGTTATCGCAGCTAATGAGTCTGGTGAAATCGTTAACGGTTTCGTAAAATGTAGAACTAAAGGAGGTATGATCGTTGACGTATTCGGAATCGAAGCGTTCTTACCAGGTTCTCAAATTGATGTAAAACCAATTCGTGATTACGATCAATACGTGAACAAAACTATGGAATTCAAAGTAGTTAAAATTAACCACGAATTCAAAAACG
>CAZCIV010000463.1:0-2384 GCA_964498595.1 uncultured Flavobacterium sp. | reverse complement strand
TTTGCTTTTGCTTTTTTTGTAAGTTAGCAAAAGCGTCAGCCCGCGCTTTAGTTTGGCTTGGTTGAGAGTACTCAGACAAATGCCCGCAACAGACGCCAACCGGGAGAACGTTGTAGGAAAGCGAAGAATAGCTAAAGTGTAAAAGAGCGCTACGCGCGGCATTTTTTCAAAATGCCAATCGCCATCCTACAACAGCGGCTACACGCCATTGCTGGGTTTTGCGTCCGGCAGAAAGTACTCAGTTGGGGAAAATTCCCGTTCGCTTTGACTTTTTCACTAAATTGGCCGCAACGGACGTGTAGCCGCGGAACGTTAGCGGTAATGGTTGCGCGGCGTCAGAAAACTAACGCACCACCTTATACTTTAAATTGTGCCATTCAAAATGTTGATACGGTAATCGTGGATCATTGTCTTTGATAACTAATTACTAATTTGAAGAATTATTCAAATAAATCTTTCAAAAAATGAGTTAATAATGTAGTTACAATGTTAATTAACATTTGTTACCTCGCATAGTAACCTGCCGTGAGATATTTTTACACTGTGATTCTGCAGATCCAAAACTAAATCTATTTTTAACTAATTTTTTATGAAGTATTTTTTTTAAGCTATCTATTGCAATTACACTCTTTTTATTAACGCTCTCCTCATGTTCTACAGATGAAGCAAAAAGCGGTGAAATGGACAAGACAATTGAAAATCTAAAAACCTATAATGAGAACAACATATCGCCATCAACTCAAAAATGTCGTGGTTTTTGGGGATGTCTTGGTTACGTAACTTCTGTTGCGGGAGCCGATATTCTTGGGGCAGCGACAGGAGTTGTAGCCGTTAAAGAAGCTGGAGTTGCATTAAATGTTGCAACAGGAGGAACAGCAGGAACTGCTGTTATGGTGGGAGCAGGCGTAATTGTAGGTGCTGGAGCATCGTACACAGCGGCTCGCACCTACGATTCGTCTTACGTTAAAGACTCAGTCCGTTATGGAAAATTACGCATTACACTTCCAACAAATTTTATTGGATTTGCAAATAATGGTATTGAACATAACAACGTGATTCACAATTATTTTTATAGCGGAGTTCCATTGACCGGATATTATTCACAGTTTTCTTCTGATCACCAAAAACTGCTAACTTCAACAATTGTAGCAAATGCTCAAAATTTTGTAAACCAGCAAAGTGCCACATATGCAACTAATGGTTTCAATTATAGAACATTTAGTCAGTCATTGGTTCAGAATAAAAACATTTCAGCCAACGTAAAATTGATTTTTGATCTCTTCATGGACAAATATGTAACTTGTCAAACTAATCAAGAAATTGAAGATACCGTTAACTATTACATAAATCAAGTTAATGCTTCAGTTTCTTTAACGGCTACAGATAAACAAGCGTTAATTTCGGGTCTTATGGTAGCGTCTGAAAGTCCATATTATTTTCTAGATAATTAGTATTATATTTGCTCATTATGAATACAGCCAAACCTTTTATTTTTATTTCACTTGTCTTAATTTATTTTTGGATAATCAGAATTGATTTTTCTAGCTGGTCTGCTTTATTCATTCTGATTCCACTAGCAATTATTTTTTTTGCACAGATAATAAAGTATTTTAAAGCTATCAAGTAAAATCAAATTGAAAGTTTGAAGGCGAATTCATTTTTAAATGGATTCGCCTTTTTATTGAAAAATATTAATAGAGGTATCAATCTCTCCACTACCGCTAACAGCGGCTACACGCCATTGCTGGTTTTTCGTTCCGCAGAAAGTATTCAGTTCGGGAAAATTCTCTTTCGCTTTTACTTTTTTAGTAAATTGCCGCAACGGACGTGTAGCCGCGAAACGTTATGGGTTATTTTAGATGTAGATAGTCAAAAAAATACCGCATGAAAAAATATCTTCGAATTGCAGTTTTAAGTATATCGACATTATCAATTGTCGCTATAGCAACATTTTTCATTCTCGAATACAAAGCGGTTGAAGTTCCGGAAAACGAATGTAAAATTATTGAAGGAAAGGTTGTTGAAATCAGTGAAGGCGGAATAAAAGATGCGGTCTTTAAATTGGACGGAAACGAAACGATCTTTTATATAAATCGTGGTCTGGAAAAAAAATACACTTTAGCTGAACTTGAACAGAAAATACTAGAAAAGAAAGTGAGAATATATTTCAGCAATCACAAATCTATACTTGACCGAAATAATAAAGTCAAACACATCAGAAAACTCGAATTAGAAAATCAAACATTTTACACAGAGTTCTAAAAAGCAAAACAACCCATAACCGCTAACAGGCGAAATTGCTGGAGTTTCGGTGGTTGAAAGATACAAATTCCCAATCGCAAAACCATGAATTTTTCCGGAAAAACAAGTTAGAAAAATTCATC
>CAZCIV010000462.1:0-2401 GCA_964498595.1 uncultured Flavobacterium sp. | reverse complement strand
CATTTATATTTTGTTTATGAAATATAAAAGAAATTTCAATCTGTTCAATAGCTTGTACTTCATTAAATTGAAACCAAAACAAATCAAATTTGTCTAAATGCAATAATTTATATACTAATCTATCAGTATCTGTATAAGGGTTTAACTTGTAGATTGGATTTGTATTACCTATGTATGATTTTCTTAATAGTATGGCTCTTTCAATAGCACTATTTACGTTTGGATGAAATTTTTTAAAATTAAAACTCTTTTTACCTTCTTCGTAATCTAGAAAATTTTGAGTTACAATTCTACCACAAACACAATTGGTGCCATGACAATCGTAATGGTGTTTATTTGAGCCACATTTTAAAGGTTTTTTTGCTTCACGACACATTGATTTAATAAAAGCTGTTGAATTACTTTCAAAATGGAGTAAAATCCAATATTCAAAAGCAATACTGTTAAAAGCAATATTTACTTTTTTACCTCCTACAATAACATTTGCTAATTCAAAAGCCTCTTCATGTTTTGGATGTCCATCTTTATCAAAAATAGCCCAAACTTCATCATAGGTATTATCTTCTAATCCTAATTGAGCTTCACGTACATATCTAGTTGGTTGGGCTGTATATATACCCTCGATTTCACAAGAAGGTATATCAATTTCAGGTTTTTGTAATTCTCTTTTCTTAGCTCCTTTTCTTAGCTTAAAATTTTCTTTTTTAAATTTCTCTTTAGGGCGTGGTTTTATCTCAATAGAAACCTCTACTCCATTATCTAATAAAATATCTCTTATTTCTTTAAAGTAATCAGGTTCTGTACCTTCGCCTTCACAAACGATTAAAATATTTTTACGATATTGTTTGATCATCTTCTTCGAATAAAGATTCTATTGATTTTATTTTAGGTAATCCACCAAATTTACCTGCTAAATACCATTTTTCAAAAGGTGTATCTTCTCTTACATCAAAATCTTGTAATGAGTATAACTCTGTTGCTCCTTTTTCACTTTTCTCCGCAATCCATACTTGGTCACGACGAATTAAATCTCTATCTAATAAAGATACATCATGAGTTGTAAAAATTAATTGAGCATTTTTAGGATTTGTAATTTTTGATTGAAATAGCATAACAATCATTTTTGTTATATAAGGATGTAAACTTGTATCTAATTCATCAACAATTAATATATTACCTTGTTCTAATGATTTGAGTATTTTACCTCCAAGAAAATAAATTGATTGAGTACCTGTTGATTCCTGATTAAAAGGTAAAGATTCATTGCCTATTACGTTATCCTTCTCATATAAATCATGTATACCAGATAAGACATATGGATTTTTTTCTACTATTTTTTTTGCTTCGTTATTCAATTTTGACAGATCTTCTTCATCAGTTTTGGTTATATAAAAATCATTAACTTTCGTATCTGCTGCCTTTATAAGCTTAGCAAGTTTAGCTTTAAATTTGCTATCATTATATACTTCTTCATTTACTTTTTTTAGAAAATAATCTTTATGATTTTCACTAGTTGCATTAATAATTTCGATATTTCTAAAATATAGAAATACTTCTGTTAATAATTCATGTGGCTCATCATCACCAAATTTTGAAAGTATTAATTGATTTTCAAAAACATTAATTTCTTTTTTGCCAAAACTATCCCCTAGTTTACCTTTTTGAACTCTATTACCTTCTTTGTATTTAGATCTCTTAAAAATTGTAGTTTGTTTCCCATTTGGATAATAATAGAGTTCTTCTTTTATTACTTTATCAACAATTATAGAGGTTTTATAATAATATTTTATATTTTTTGGACCTATAAAAATTAATTCAAATTCACATGGTTCTGTTTTACTATTAATATCAAACTTAAAAGAATCATAAAGATCAATTGCATCTCCTACCTTAGGTTTAAATAATATGAATTTTTTTAACTCAAAAAAAGCTCTAATAACATTTGATTTACCTGATGCATTAGCTCCATAAATTATCGCTGTCTTCAATAAACGATATTTTTGTTTATCATTGCTGACTTCAAAAATATTTTCTAATTTATGTGAAGTTGAATTTGCCTCTAATGAGAAAATACTTTCCTCTATGTATGATCGATAGTTTTTTATTTTTAATTGAAGAATCATAGCTGAAAAAATTTAATTATTGTACAAATCTAACAATTATTATCATTAAAAAATGTTTTTCAGTGGTTTAATTTTAATTTTTCGTTATTTTTTAACGCAAAAACAAAATAAAACCATTGCCATATATTGCATATAATTTAATTATCATGAAAAAACTAAAAAAATATTCTTTTAAAACACCTGATTAATTAAACTTTTTTGTAACAATTTAGAAGTCTGTACTTTAGTTTCAACTTTTCTATAAAGATTATAAAGATTATTAATACTTTCTATAATAC
>CAZCIV010000461.1:0-2406 GCA_964498595.1 uncultured Flavobacterium sp. | reverse complement strand
GCGTAAAAGTTACGAAAGCGTACAGCACATCATTTTCATCTGCTGTAAAAATGTTAGCGCCTAGTATCCGTCAAGATATTTATAATATTTACGGATTTGTTCGTTTTGCAGACGAAATTGTAGATACTTTTCACGATTACGATAAAGAAGCTTTGTTTTCTCAATTTGAAAAGGAATTAAGTTTAGCACTTTCGCAAAAGATAAGTTTAAACCCTATTTTAAATTCATTTCAACATACTGTGAATAAATATAATATTCCACGAGAAATGATTGATGCTTTTATGAAAAGTATGAAACTTGATTTAAGCAAAAGTGAATACAAAACAACAGAAGAATATCAAGAATATATTTATGGTTCAGCTGATGTTGTGGGATTAATGTGCTTGAAAGTTTTTGTAAACGGAAATGATGAAAAGTACAATGCATTAAAAGATTCAGCTATGCGTTTAGGTTCGGCTTTTCAAAAAGTGAATTTCTTAAGAGATTTAAAAGCTGATTTTGAAGAATTAAGCAGAACTTATTTCCCTAATACCGATTTGAATCATTTGGATGAAAAATCAAAACAAGAAATCATTGCTGATATTGAAAGTGATTTTGAAGCAGCTTATGAAGGAATTAAAAACTTACCTTTAGAGGCTAAATTTGGAGTTTATACAGCGTACAGATATTACAAGAAGTTATTAAAAAAACTTCAAAAAACACCTTCTTTAGAAATCAAGAATACTCGAATTCGAGTTTCTGATTATCAAAAAGTAGAATTATTGGCCAGATGTTACGTCAAATACAGATTAAATATAATATAATACTATAATTATGTGGTTACACGTTTTAGTTTTTTTTACAACTTTTTGCTTTATGGAATTTATGGCTTGGTTTAGTCACAAATACATCATGCATGGTTTTTTATGGAGTTTACACGCCGATCATCATAAAAAAGATCACGATTCGTGGTTTGAACGTAATGATGTTTTCTTTATTTTTTATGCTGTTGTGAGTATTGGTTGTTTTTTATTATGGCAGCACGATATCTTAGAAATTGGTTTAGCAATTGGATTAGGAATTTTCGCTTACGGATTGGCTTATTTCTTAGTACATGATATTTTTATTCACCAACGATTTAAGTTATTTAGAAATGCCAATAATCGTTATGCTAAAGCCGTTAGAAGAGCTCACAAAATGCATCACAAACACATTGGAAAAGAACATGGAGAATGTTTTGGAATGTTGATTGTTCCTTTAAAATACTTTAAAAACTAAAAAATCCCGCAGTTGCGGGATTTTTTTATTTCATCAATTGTTGTAAGGGTTTTAATTGCTCCATATCAACTTGTGATTTTTGGAGTAAGCTCAACATATTCATTATGTGTGTTGGATTCATATCGTTTCCTAAAACGCGAACTACTGCAAAACCATTTTCTTTCTTTCCAGCTAAAACAACAAACTCTTCAATGTGTTCGTCATCATTACCAACGAAATAAATAGCGGCACCATCGTTACCAGAACCTGCTTTCATTAATTGCTGATAGCTTTCGTCTTTCAAAATAGCTTTTACTTCTTTGATTTCTTTATCATATCCTGATATATCAGTAGAATCAGCTCTGAAAGCTAAAATATTCATTTTTTCAAACGATTCTAATGCTGCTTTTTCTGTTTCAGATAATTCAACTTTATCAGTTTTAATGATATTAGAAGCTAAATCTAATGCTATAAACTTAGGTGATTCAGTATTCTTTACAAAATACTTTTGAAGTGTGGGTTTGTCTTCACAACTCCAAAGTAAAATCAAACAAGAAACAAGTGCTATTAACTTTTTCATATCTTACTTTTTAGAAGCTTTTTTCAAATCATCACCACCTGGTAAATTCATTTTTTCAGTTAACATAGAAATTTCATCTAAACTAAAGTTTCCAGTTAATGATAAAACAATTGTACTAGCATCTTTCATATTAGCTCCTTCAATAAACATTAAAAGTTCTTTTACAATGTTTTCGTTAGCACCTGATTTCACATAAATTTTTACATTTTTACCATCGCCATTCACACGCATCAATTCTTCTAAAGGATTTGATTTTAAGTAACTATTTACAGTCGCTTTCATATCGGCTCCTAATTTTGCATTACTCGTTGTAAACACTTTTAAGTTGTCTAATTTTTTAAGTAAGTTCATGTATTGTTGCATTTCTTTATCTTTTGCATTAACTTTAACTTTACTCATCATTTCAAGCATCTTCTTATTCACAATAACAGATGCTACACCTTCTTTATCTTCAATTTTATCAAAAGCGCCTTGTGCAAAAGAAACTGTTGATGCCATTAAAAACGCTATAACTACCACTAAATTTTTCATTTTTTCTTTTATTTAAAAATTGATTTTTTTGTTTTTTCGTATTCTTCTAAATATACTAC
>CAZCIV010000460.1:0-2406 GCA_964498595.1 uncultured Flavobacterium sp. | reverse complement strand
TAATTGCCAAAGGTGCTTTGGCTCTGGCCCTTGAGAATCACTTGTTGCTGCATGGTGTTGTAGAGCTTGTCAAAGCCTTCAACGCTCAGCATGGCATGCTCAACCTGTGTGGGAGCATTTCTTTTTTTTCATGATGAAAAGATTTAAAATGAGTCATATAAAAGTACAAAATCCATACCTTTACCGCAAGAAGATGACCCCGCGGGAGCGGGGGTTAGTTCAACACGCGGTATAAAAAATTGCCGGGACAGTAGGTTATTCAAGGGTTGTAGTCCGCCTTAACTTTTGTGTAACTTGACAGGAAATCGCCCGCAATCGCCAACTTTTCATACCGCCACCGTTACCAACAAGGCTAACCAAAAAACATGAATTATGAAAAGAATAATACTAACATCAATTTTCGCCTCTTTTACAATTATTGTCAGTAGCCAGACATTTATTCAAGAGAATAAAGCATGGAATGTTGTTGAATGTTTAAATTGGGGTGGATGTGGAACCCAAACATTCAAGATTATGGGAGACACAACTATTGGTCAAAGAGAATACAAGACGCTCTATTCAACTAACGATACAACATTAAGCAATTGGTTTAAATATGGCGCAATAAGAGAGAATGAAAACAAGGTCTATTTTTATCTTTTTGCTAACGAAATAGAAGTGTTACTTTATGATTTTAATTTAAACGTTGGTGAAAGCTTTATTTCCACTCACAATTCGATCGAATATCAAGGGTGTCCAATTGAAATGGAAGTTTCTTCGATAGATACAGTTTCAATTGAGAATGGAGAACAACGTCAAAGGTTTAATTTTTCTGACGGAGAAAAATGGATTACTGGAATCGGAAGTCTTAATGGGTTGATCTATGTTGGAGCATATCAGTGCGTAATTGATATGTATTACGATTTAAGTTGTTGCCATGAGAACGAGGAGTTGGTATTTCAATCGCCTAATTTTGATAACTGCCTTATTAATACTGTTGGACTAAATGAAAATAGCACGCAAATGCACCACTCAGTTTACCCTAATCCATTTACTCAATTTACAGTATTAAACTTCGACTATTCAAGTTCACAAACATACAGGCTTCAAATAATCAATTCAACCGGCCAAGTAGTAAAGAGAATCAATCAAATAAACTCTGGAAAAATAGAAATATCAGGACACCAACTTAATTCAGGAATCTATTTTTATATACTAACTAATGACAAAAACGAAATTGTAAGTGGAAAATTGATGAAAAAAGAATAAAGCCCAGTTGGTAATAATTAGGAGTTCATGTGGCACGCAGTGCCCAGCATGAACTCCCGGTTAGGCGTCATTGTATGAGACCACAGAACAGAATAAATAATCCGGAGAAAATTGACCGACTTTTAATCGACAAAGATTTAAAGGACGGCAAACTTGTTATTGTTCAATTCTCTGACAAATTATATACGGACAAAATACTTGCCGACCTAAACGAACTTTGTTTAGAGTATGACGACAATTTCAGCGTTCGTTTTTATGGACATTATCAAGGTTCGTTTGACTGCAAGACACTTTTAAAACTACCAAATATAAAAGTTCTTTGGCTCGACTGTTTATTGAAAGCCGACAATTTGGAAGTATTGACCGAATTGCAAAATTTAAAACGATTAAGTTTGGGTGTCTATGAACTTAAAGACACAGAAATTTTTCAAGCAAACAATCTTAAAAACTTGAAAGAGTTAATTATCGGTGACACAAGAACAAAAGCTCTCAATCTTCAATATTTAGAAAACTACAAAGACTTAAACTACTTAATCATTTGCGGACATACTAAAAACATTGACGTTGTTGGCAAACTATCAGACTTGGAATATTTAGGTTTAAATTCTATTTCAAAAGTTAAGCTGGACTTTGTGAACAAACTCAAAAGACTTAAATCATTACACTTTGTTTTAGGTGGACGAGAGAACTTAGATGAAATTGGAGAAAACGAAATTGAAACTCTTGAAATTATAAGAGTTCGAGCATTCAGTAGCTTCAAGAATGTTTCCAACTTCAAAAAATTAAAAACTCTGTTAATTGAAGACCAAATACAATTGACAGAGCTTCACTTTGACAATGAGATTTCGACCTTGACAGACTTTAAGTTAATCAACTGTAAAACTTTTAAATCATTAACGGGACTTAACAAATTAAACGGACTTAATCAGTTGAGAATTTACAAGACTGACATAAACTTTGACGAGTTCATAAATCAACAATTTCCAAAGTCGCTTGACATTCTTGCATTCTATACAGCAAAGACAAAGATTGACAAGGAAATTAAGGAAAGACTTTTAAAATTAGGATACAAAGATGGGCTCGACAGATAAACAACGAACGCCTAACACGGGTTTGGCAAAAGTGGCGGTTCAGTGCTCCGCAGACACATTTGTGGTT
>CAZCIV010000459.1:0-2415 GCA_964498595.1 uncultured Flavobacterium sp. | reverse complement strand
GTCATTAATATCAAATTTTTCTCACTACTTGTTAATTTTTCATCCATGTATAACTTTGCTGCCTTAGCTTTATTTTTATGTACTTTATTTAAATCAGCTCAGTTAATTGGGCACTTGTGGTTACCCGATTCTATGGAAGCACCTGTCCCCGCATCTGCACTAATCCACTCAGCAACACTTGTTTCTGCAGGAATATATTTGTTACTCCGGTTTACTCCTTTAGTAACATTGACACACATTCAGTCAGCAGCTTTGATTGTAGGTAGTATAACAGCAGCGTACGGTGGTGTTGTTTCAGCTTCTCAAACAGATATGAAAAAGCTTTTGGCTTATTCTACTATTAGTCATTGTGGATTTTTATTTGTTACGGTAGGAACACAGTTTTACTATGCTTCTATTATTTATTTATTCTTACACGGGCTTTTCAAAGCATCCACTTTTTTCTGCGCTGGTTCCTTCATTCGAGTGGCTGGTTCGCAAGATACTCGAAATATGGGTAATCTTAGTAGAATACTCCCTGTAGATACGATATTTTTAATTATTTGTGCTTTTAATTTAGGTGGTTTACCTTTTTCTTTGGGTTATTTATATAAGACAGTTTTAATAACTTCACTATTAACAAACTCTTCCTCTTTCATCGTACTGGGTTTTTGTACTGTTGGGTTGTTAACAAGTGTTGTTTATGTGTATAGGCTTGTTTACTACAGTGCTTTTGACACTAGTAAGGAGTTTTTCGCAAATTACATTTATGAACTACAACAGAAGCACATTAACGTAACAAAGTACTGATCTCTTACTACTATTGTTCAGATTATTGCGGTAACTATTATTCTAGTTTTCAGTTTATGAGTTTACGTATATTTCGTAACATACTTTGTATACTCAGATTTTGCTTTAGAGTGCCTACCTATTTCCTTAAATATCGATTCTACTTTGATCTTAAACGCTAATATCTTCTATAAGTCATATTTTGAGATTTTCTATAGCTTATATGTTTTAGCAGTTTTCGTTATTATTTTAGTCGGTTGAAGGGTAGAGTATACTTTTTTATATAAGTTAAATTTTTTAGCTAATCTTACCATGACTGTTCTTTTCGCTGTTCTTTTCAGTGTAATTTTAAAATGTGGGGTCATATTTTGACAGAAGCATCTACACAACAAAACTTTAACTTTGGTTTTTCGACCTACAAATCAGAAATTTTAGTACACCTTTCTCAATGACAGTATTGATGATGGTTTTGGTTCAGTATTTGATGAGCTTTATATTATTTCATTATTTTACGAATGATTAATAAGAGAACTTTTAACTTTAATATCGTAATGAACACCAGCGTTCGTGGTAGAGGTAAGTGGGGTGATTTTTTAGTTGCTCTTATCCCTATTAGTTGATGTTGTAATATTTTAATTAACTCTAACTTCATTCTTAGAATGATTGAGTGACAAAATGAAAGCTCTTTATTTACAATTAGAATTCAAGGAAAACAATGATACTGAGTATATAAGTATGATCCTAATACTGCTCAAGCTGTTATGAGTACGCCTAAGAATGTCGGACATAATAGATGGAGGGTCACTTCCGGCCAAGAATCATATAATGCTGATACTTATTATCAAGCAATTCACCTTGCAGCACACCTAGAATTTCAAGATTCTTATAGTAAATTTATCAAGAAAATTGATACTCATAGGAAGAACCTGTCTAGCTTATCTCTAGCAAACGAAAAGACAGCATATCAAACTACGTGAAATGTCCCTGCTCGGGATGTTGCAACATCTTTGAAATATTCTGAAATTTCTTTGAAGAACTTAGAGGCTAATCTTATTGGTAAGAATTTTGATTTTTCTCGTTCTAATTTAAATTTAGCTTCATCGGAAACTATCGATTTAAACGTAGACCAAGATGTGAATCTAGAATTCTCACCTATCGCTATGGAAAAAAGACAACGTAATTCATTCTTTGCACAAAGTAATATCTCTTTACACGAAGTATATTACAACGGGGATAGTTACTTCAACCGTTCCGCTTTCAACAATTTATTTGGTGATAACCAATTGAACTTTAATGCGTACTACGATTTTTTACAATTAGACGAAACCAGTGATGCGGATAGTAACTCTCGTCATTATTTAACTACTCAACCTTTCAGGCTTTTGAGGGGTGTTTTAAATCAACATACTGTTGACATTATGCAATCAGAAAAATTCGAAAGTTCAAAGTTAACAAAGCGCTTATTGCTAAACACTAAATTCTCTAATTCGGGAGAAATGTTAAAGGACAAGGAGCTTATGCCAGAAACATTGTGAGGTTTTAGACAAAAGAAATATAAACGTACTAAAAAATTTAAATTTAAACCAGAAGTTATTTACGACCCAGTAACTTTCAAAGTTATTGGTCAAAAAGCTCCTCTTTCAAGTT
>CAZCIV010000458.1:0-2415 GCA_964498595.1 uncultured Flavobacterium sp. | reverse complement strand
GCAACATTCCCTCTAGGTACGACAACGGTAACTTGGACAATTGTTGATGGTTCTGGTAATACAGCTACTGCTACTCAAGTAGTAACAGTGATAGACACGCAATTGCCTACTATCGTAGCGCCTATTGCTATCAATACAACAACGAATACAGGTTGTACAAGAACAGGATTAGTATTAGGAAATCCTGTTGCAATGGATAACTGCTCTGTAACTTCAGTAACTAATGATGCTCCAATGGCCTTCCCTGTTGGTTCAACGACAGTGACATGGACCGTAACAGATGGTTCTGGAAATACAGCAACTGCTACTCAATTAGTAACGGTTACGGATATAATTACACCAACTGTTATCACTCAAAATATTTCTATCCGCCTAAACGGAAATGGAATAGCCAACATAGTTGCAGGAGATGTAAACAATGGAACATTTGATAATTGTGCAATCGCAACACTTGTTGTAAGTCCGTCTACATTCAATTGTCAAAATGTTGGACCAAACACGGTAACATTAACAGCGACTGATATTTATGGAAATAGTGCATCTGCCACAGCAATTGTTACAGTTATTGATCCAGTAGCTCCTATTGCCATAGCTCAAAATGCCACAGTTATTCTTGATGAACAAGGTATGGCAAGCATTACTGCTGATATGATCAATAATAACTCTACGGATAATTGCGCCATTGCATCGATTTCAGTAAATATTGTAAACTTTAATTGTAATGATTTAGGAACAAATACTGTTATTTTAACCGTAACCGACTTTAGTGGAAATACGGCAACAGCAACAGCTATAGTAACTGTAGTAACGAATGATATTGACACAGATTTTGACGGAATTAAAAACAATTGTGATGATGACGATGACAATGATGGTGTTTTAGATGTAAATGACAACTGTATTTTACAATTTAATCCAGATCAAAATGATTTTGATGAAGATGGATTAGGGAATGCTTGTGATGATGACGATGATAATGACGGTGTTATTGACACGCAAGACAATTGTCAGTTTGGATACAATCCATTCCAAGAAGACAGAGACAATGATGGAATTGGAGACTTATGTGATGTAATTGAAATTAATCCTTCAGAAGCCATTACACCAAACGGTGATGGAATCAATGATACATGGATTATTCATAACATTGAAAATCATCCAAACAACACAGTGAAAGTTTACAACCGATGGGGTGATTTAGTATTTAATGCTAGAGGCTACCGTAACGAATGGAACGGATATTATAAAAACCGTGAACAATCGCTTCCTGATGGAGGTTCTTATTACTATCAAATCGATTTAGATGGTAATGGAACTGTAGACCACGAAGGTTGGTTATACATCACAAGAAACTAATCCCGTCCAATTTAAGGTAATTAAAATTATGAAAAAAACAATCATTCTATTAGGACTACTGCTTATTTCAAGCAGTAGCCTATTAGCTCAGCAAGAAAGTATGATTACTTTCTATAAAGATCATTTGAATTTAGTTAATCCAGCTTTTGTTGGAACAGAAAATGGAACCATTTTTCAATCAACTATTAGACAACAATGGACCGGTATCAAGGATGCTCCTTCTACTCAGGCGGTATCATTTATGACTCCTGTAGGTAAAAAATTAGCACTTGGTTTATCTTTTGTTCACGACAAAGTATTCATTGAAAAACAATCTTTTGTAACATTAGACTTATCCTACAATGTTACTTTAACAGATGAATTAGATTTGTTCATGGGAATTAAAGCCGGTGGTAATAACTATGAAGTTAATACGAATGGATTGGAGACTTATAACATTGTTAGTGATCCGAGCTTAGTACCTATCTCCCGTTTTAACCCAAATGTGGGAGTTGGTTTCTACCTGAAACATGATAAATTTTATGTTTCATTATCGACACCAAAAATGTTAAATACTGAAAGAGCCAAAAATCAAGATGGATATGCCACTGTCACCACAGATCGTGTACACTATTACTTTTCTGGAGGATATAACTTTGATGTTAGCGAAAACGTTGAGTTGGTTCCGTCTGTAATGGTACGTTATGTAAATGGGGCTCCTTTTTCAACAGATTTTACTGCTACCACCATAATTAACGAAGGCTTTCATTTAGGAGCAACATATCGTACTGATAAATCTCTTGCTGGTTTGGCTAAAATTAAAATCAGTAAAAAATTTATGTTAGGTTATGCTTATGAATATAGCTTGAGAAAAGAACTTTTAGGAAGAGCAAATGGCTCTAATGAATTCTATTTGAAATTCTCTTTCTAAAAACTAATAAACCAATTTAAAACCTCTATCTTTAAAGTTAGAGGTTTTTTTATTTTTAATTCGAAATCTTTTAAATCGATGATTAAGAATTGTTAATTTTTAGGATTTTATATCTATTTTATTTTTGTTTTTGTAATTTAGGGTAATTT
>CAZCIV010000457.1:0-2416 GCA_964498595.1 uncultured Flavobacterium sp. | reverse complement strand
TCGTACATCTTTTTATATATTTGTCAGGTTAAAATTTTTTAATAAACCTTACACTGTAAAAAAAATGTCCGTTCAATTTAAAATGATACCCAAAAAAAATAATTTGGTATCGCCTCCAGAAGTAAAATACTATCCTTGTGCTGTTAGTCAAGGAGAGGTGAATTTAGATGATTTAGCTCGAATTGTAGCCAGTAGAACTACTATGAGTAGACCTGATTGTTTTGGAGTCATTATGGCGTTAAGCGATGTTATTGGTGAATCATTAGCCAATGGAAATATTGTTAGAGTAGATAATTTAGGAACATTTCAACTAACTTTAACTGGCACAGCCGCAGATTCAGAGGAAACTTTAGGCAAATCGAACATTAAAGAAGCTAAAATTAATTACCGCCCTTCTAAAGAATTAAAAAATAGAATGAAGAAAATTACTTACAAAAGAATACGATAATTTCTACTCTTTATATAACCCCCATTCCTAAAGCAATTGCCACCAAAAGCAATAAAACCGCAACAAAAACTTGGAGAAATTTTAGGGTAACTTTCTTTAAAAGTTGGTTACCCAAATACGCTCCGGTAATCGCGCAAAGTGTTGCCGAAATCAACAAAACTTTATTTTCATACAAGGTATAAGTCGTGATTTTTGAAGCGTAAACACTCAAACGCGTAAAATCGATAAACATTGAAACTACAATTCCTGTGGCGATAAAACTTTCTTTAGACAAACCAGCTTTAATCAAAAAAGCACTTCTTAAAGCCCCTTGATGTCCGGAAAGACCTCCAAAAAATCCGCTTAAAATTCCACCTAAAGGCAATTTATCTTTTCCAAACTCCAATTTACTCAAAAACGGAATTAAGTCTAAAAGTGCAAAAATTACTAGTAAAATTGCAATGATGAATTTTACAGGAAAAACTTCTAATTGTTTTCCAAAAAGAGAATAACTAAATAATGGTTGTAGATCCGAAATTTGCAACAACAACCACGAACCTATCATAGCTGCAAAAATGGCTGGGATTCCAAATTTTAGTAAAACTTCTTTGTTGGCGTGTTTCCCAACCAAGAAAAACTTAAAAATATTATTTGCAAAATGAACCAATCCACACAAACCTATTGCAATATCCACTGGAAAAAACAACATGAAAACCGGAGTTAACAGCGTTCCTAAACCAAAACCTGAAAAGAAGGTTAGAATGGCGGTTAAAAACGCTACAATAGATATGATTACAATTTCCATAGAATTTCTGTTTCAGGTTTCAAGTTTGATTTTAAAAATTATTTAAATTCTTCAATCTGTGTTCCAAAAAATTAAAAAGTCAGTTTAGAAAACACTTCCATAACATATTCATGCATCACTTCTTTATAATCTAAATGCGTTACAATGCGAAGTTTTCCATGTCCCATTGAACTAATAGCAATACCTTTTTGTTTTAATTTTTCCATGAAAAGCTTTTCATCAACTGATGGTTGCAATCCAAAAATCAAAATATTGGTTTCTACTGGTTCTACATTGGCAACCCAAGGCATTTTTTTCAGCAAACTGCCTAACTCTTTTGCTCTTCTGTGGTCAATTTCTAAACGACTGATATTATTCTGCAATGCAAACAATCCAGCCGCTGCCAAATATCCGGATTGACGCATGTTACCTCCAAAAATCTTTCTAATTCGCAAAGCTCGGTGCATGTCTGCTTTACTTCCTAACAAAACAGAACCTACTGGAGCTCCTAATCCTTTCGATAAACAAACTGAAATCGTATCAAACAATTCTCCAAAATGCTTGGGATGTTGTTTTTTGGCTACTAACGCATTCCATAAACGCGCACCATCTAAATGATATTTCAAATTATGGTCGATGCAAACTTGCTTAATTTCCTGCAAAGGCTGTAAGTCGTAACAAGCGCCACCACCTTTGTTTGTTGTATTCTCAATACTAACTAAGGAAGTCAAAGGGGCGTGATAAAATTCAGGGTCATTGATTCCGTTTTTAACCAAATCAGCCGTAATCATCCCTCGATTCCCATCTACCAAACAACACGAAACACCACTATTAAATGATGCACCACCACCTTCATAATGATAAATATGCGAATATTTATCGCAAATTACTTGTTCACCTGGCTGTGTATGCAACTTAATCGCCGTTTGATTTGCCATAGTTCCCGAAGGAAAAAACAAGGCGGCTTCCATCCCAAATAAATCTGCTAAAGTTTCTTCTAACTCATTGACTGTTGGGTCTTGCTTATATACATCATCACCTACTTTTGCATTAAACATTGCGTTTAACATCTCAACAGAAGGCTTCGTTACGGTATCACTTACTAAATTTATTTCCATAGAATAAAAAAGAATAGCTATTTTTGTTGTGTAAAACTACAATATTTATGATAAATACAGAACAAGTCAGAGATATTATTGATCGCC
>CAZCIV010000456.1:0-2417 GCA_964498595.1 uncultured Flavobacterium sp. | reverse complement strand
CATTATAATACCATGACTGGTCTTCAATTGCTATTCCTTTCCCTTTATAATTTATAACTACTTGTTTAAGAAAACGATGTGAAGCTTCACGTACTCTGTAGTCAATAACTGGTGAATTTGAAAGCATATAGATTTTTTCAAATTTATCTCTAAAATTTTCATTTTCTGAAGCTAAAACAAGTAGTAAAAGATATATTGTTGTTAAACGTTGTTGTCCGTCAATCAAAAAATATTTTCCCGAATATTCTGGGTCATTATAGGCATATATGAATCCTATGTTACAAGAATAAACTTGCTTCTTATAAAACTCTTCAAAAGCTTTTTTAATTTCATTATCTGTAATGGGTTGATCTACTATTTCAAATCCCTTTTTAAAACAAAGATAATCTTCAGTTATAGAATTTAACAATCCTATTACTTCTTTTCCACTCCACACATAATCTCTTTGTATTTCAGGTATAACTATTTGGTCTACGTACCTATTGGTAAAAAGTTCTTTTATACTGTATTTACCTGCTTTCATAACTAAAATCTAATGTATTAATCTCTTTTTTTATACACTCCACATGCTCAACAATGTTCGCATTAGTCCATCTTTCAAAATCGCCAGGATTTGTTTCAAAAACCATCTTACTGAATACATCAAATGTATGTTTAGGTACAAAACTTCCTTTTCTAATTCTTGCTAATATGTTGCTCCTTTTTTCATCAAAAAAACCACAACCATTTGAAATATTATCTTTATCTGTTAACAAACACATATTTCCTATTGAATTGAGACTTTTCGCTTCTTTTAGTGCAATTTGATATGTTTCTTTTTCGGTACTGTCCCGTTCTGCTTTTTTAAGTACTTGTTCAATCTTTGGAGTTACTTTATCTCCTAACATTTCCAAAATCTCTTCCTTGTCTTTTTCTTTTAATTTTTGTCCTTTACCTTCTGGAGTTTGAGGAAATATGTGCTCTAAAGTCCATTTTTCAATAATAAATCGATGGTAATTAAAACGATTGGTAGACCCTGAAGAAAAAACATTTAGTGCTAACAACACCCTATGCATTTCGTCATCCTGATTATTACCATACGATAAGTTTTCTATATTTTTTGGCAACATCTTTTCTACCTCTTCAATAAGTGATCTCTTGAAAACAGTTTTTTCTAACTCTAAATCTGTCAAAAAATCTCTAATTGTTTTATTTGAACCTCTTGCAAAAAAAATAAACCCTAATAGATTATAGATTTTATCATCTTGATACCAATCCTTTAAAACGGAATATACTTTGAGAAGCAATCCATATACTTCCTCACTTTTCCCATATGTATGATAAAAATTAAATAATGGGTAATGATTTGAGTTTGATTTTTTAATTGGTTCATACCCTAATTTAATTGCGACTAAATATAATAGTCTATGCATCCCTTCTTCACTTTTAAAAAAGAAAGTATTTATCTCAGGCTGATTACTCCAACCTGAAATTTCATCCCAAAATCGACCCAAAGACATTCGCATTTCTAAAATTTCACGAAAATGCTTTTTCGATTCTCCCTTATTTTGCAGACGGCTAAATTTTGTAAGCATTAAACCTTTTATAAGCTCTGCTTCTGTGAGCGGAACTTTGTTACTGTTTAAATTACTAAATACTTTTTCGCTCGATATGTGATCAACTGCATTTACAATAATTTTCACGTTATTCAATACAAAATTATAAAACGCAGGAAGATGATTGTTTACATGGGTTTCGGATAAAAAGGCATTTATTTTCTTAGCAGCGTTGAACAAATAAAAGACATCTTGATTGTTAATTGTTTCCATTTCTGAAAAAATCAATCCACTTTCATTATGCCACTCTAAGGTTAATAGATGTCTTAAATTTTCCCGATTGTAAATATGTTGTATGAAGAAATTTGACCGAATAGCATAATCAAGTTTATCATCTGCTAAATTTTCAATTTCAAGTTGTAAAGAAAAAACAGAAAGCATAATAGAGAGTGTCGTTAATCGTTGTTGACCATCTATAACTTCCAAAAATTTGTACTCACTACTTTTCTTTAATGTTATATATTGAAGATAGTATTCCTTTCGTTCCTTATTTTCAAAGGATTTAAAAGCCTCCCACAAATCGTTTAATAAGACCGTTACAGCTCCGTCTTTATCCGAAGCCCATTTATAACCTCTTTGATAAGCTGCAATATGATACCTATCAGCATCATACTCTACTAAACAATTTTCGGAATCTTTTATGGAAAAAATTCCTTTGATAGGATAAATCAATTCTGCCATAACTTAAAATATTATTCTATTAATACCACTACAACTCATCAAACTTTGCCTTCATAGTAGGATTACCATGAGTAAGCTTCTTAATCGTTAAATCTTCTGCTTTTTGATTGGCCAATCGAAGGTTATTGTCTGATGATAATA
>CAZCIV010000455.1:0-2427 GCA_964498595.1 uncultured Flavobacterium sp. | reverse complement strand
GAAAAATATTCTATTTCTTCAGTTATTGTATTTTTAATTTGATAATTAAGTTCAAATGTTTGATTCTTTTTTACTTGATAAAATAAATGAGGTTCATTATAAATAAGATTGTCAATGTATAAATTGATTTGTTCTTCATATTTAATTGCATCTACATCAATTTTATAAATAATTTTATTTGAACTAATTTGATTAGGGATAATTGTAAATGTAATAATCTCGTCTAACTTTAATAATGTTATGGTTCCTAAATCCCAATTTAAACCCTCAAAATTATCATCATTTATTCCATTGAAATAAACTGGTAAATATTCTGTCGAATTTTCCAGGATTAAACTTGAGTTATTAGTTGGTTTGAACATATCAAATTGTATAAAACCTTCTTCATTAGATTTTTTTTTGTAAGTTGAAAAATCATAACTATCATCATCATAACTTGTTCCTATATATGCCTTTTCATTAGCTAAAGGTTGATTTTCAGAGTTAACTACTTTTAGTTTTATATTTATTATGGTTTCTCCATCATAAGGAATTCCGCATGAGACAGCTGTAAAAGCAATGAGAAATAGTAACTTTTTCATTTTTAAATTTTTTATAAAGATGCTTTTGTTTTAAATAAGTTGCGTTACTTTATTGTTAATTCTATCACTTTTATAATCTCTTTTCTATCTGCTAAATAATCAAACCAACTCACATTTTCAGTTCGTTTAAACCAAGTGATTTGTCGTTTTGCAAAACGTCTCGTATTCATTTTAATTTGTTCGACTGCAAACTCTAAAGTTGTTTTTCCATCAAAATAATCGAATAATTCTCTGTAACCAACGGTTTGTAACGCATTCAAATGTTTGTTTGGATACAATGATTGCACTTCTTCTAAAAGTCCTTCATTTAGCATAATATCCACGCGTTGGTTTATTCTGTTGTACATGATTTCTCGGTCGGCTTCTAAACCAATGATGATAGTAGTGAAGTTTCTAACATTTTTTCGTTTTCCAATAAAACTTGAATAGGGTTTTCCTGTTCCCAAACAAACTTCTACAAAACGTTTCATACGTTGCGGATTTTGTAAGGTTTGTGGATTTTCAGTTTCTAACTTTTGGTAATATTCCGAATCTAATTTTTGGAGTTGCTCTTGCAAATATTCGATTCCTAATGCATCATATTTAGTATTAATTTCAGTTCGAACCGAATCATCAATATCTGGAAAATCATCAAAACCTTTCAAAACAGCATCAACATATAATCCCGAGCCACCTACCATAATTTGAATATTGTTTTTCTGAAATAATTCATCCAATTTCGATAAAGCTTCTTGTTCAAAATCGCCTACCGAATAACTTTCAAAAATCGATTTATTTTGAATAAAATGATGGGTTGCAGCTGCTAATTCTTCATCACTCGGGACAGCGGTGCCAATTTTCATTTCTTTAAAAAACTGACGACTATCGCATGATATAATATCGCAACCAAAATGTTGTGCTAAAGCAATGCTCAAAGCCGTTTTTCCAATAGCTGTTGGTCCGATAATGGTAATAAGATAGTTCATTAAAAACGAATTATTTTATACACTTTATTTTTTCTAATATAAGATTGAATAATCGTTTTCGTATCGCGATTGTGTTGCATAGGAATGATGATGTTTTTCAAAATTTCAATGTTATTTACTTGATAATTCAAATCGTAAAAACAGTAGCCTTTGTAAATACCGTTTTCAATTAATACAGCGGTTCTTTCATCATACGTTCTACCGCGATCAAGAATTACCATATTATTGTTTTCAAACGAGTTTTCTTCAATGAATTCTATTACTCTTTCATTGTAACTTTCAGGGTTTTCTTCACCCAAACAAGCTCCATTACATTCTTTTATTTTGTATTGAAAACATCCGTTTTGAGTGTCATACAAACCATTGATTTTCTGACACAGATTGTATTTTTCTGTTATCTTGAACAATGCATTTTTGCCTTCCTGAAGCGAAGTAAACGAAGTGATTTCTTTCTTTCTACCATCTGCTTTTTCAACGGTTAACGAAATGTAACCTTGTTCGTTTATGTGTTGGTACAGCGCGTATTGAAAAATACTTTTACGTTGGGCTCTATTGTAAATTGGTTTGTTGATTTTAATTTCTTCGCTTTCCTTTAAAAGAGCAATTAATTCACTACCTGTTTCTTCAAAAGTTACGGCGTAAACATCGCGTTGGATTTTTTTACTTTTACTCGAAGTTCCCGTGAAATGTTGGTTGACACGTTTTTTGATGTTTTTACTTTTTCCGATGTAAATTAAATCGCCTTTTTCATTGTGAATGTAGTAAATACCTGTTTTTGAAGGTAAATTCTCCACAATATCTAACAATTTCGGAGACATTCCCGATTTAATTTCGGTTTTGATAAAGCTTTTTACGATTTCTTTCTCGATGTCTTTTACCAA
>CAZCIV010000454.1:0-2439 GCA_964498595.1 uncultured Flavobacterium sp. | reverse complement strand
TTACATTCCAATCATACGCTTTTACGAAAGCAAATTCTTCTTCATAAACCCAATCGGTAATACCATTAATGATTTTATTTTTTTGTCCGTCTTGCGTAAGTTGAATTTTCACTCCTGATGACAAATCATGTATGTGTAAATTATTTTCAAAGGCATAAGCAATTTTTGTTCCATCAGCACTGAAAGTAGGCTCTTGAATGGCATTTGCTGTAAAACTACTAACCGTTTTTGAAGGAATATCATACACAAAATAATTAGCTGTGAAAGAATGACGGAAAATAGGATTAGAATTGGTTGCGATTAAAATCTTTTTTTCATTTTTATCAAATGAATAACTGTCGATAGATTTTACTTCAGGATGATTTTTGGTATCGAAAAGTGTGCTTACTTTTTCAAGAGTTGCAAAATCGTACAAATCGATTTGGTAACTTCTTGTACTTCTATCAAAATTTAGAACGGTGTATTGATTAGTGTTCTTCATGGCATTTAAAGCATCCATACCTTTGGTTCTAAAGGCACCACCCCAAATTTCTTCTAATGTTATTTTTTGTTGGCCTACAACTGATAATGAGCTTACTACAAATAATAAAATCGCTAAACTGATCTTTTTCATAATTTTATGTTCTTAAAAAACCTCCAATTTTAGTGATTTTTTAGAATTAATCCAATTTTTAAGTCATATTTCACAAAAAACTATCCACTAGGTTTTAGTATCTTTGTGTTAAATTTTAAGATTTGCTATGACACAAAACGTAAAAGGTTTCTCTAAACTTTCTAAAGAAGAAAAAATAAATTGGATTACCAATACTTACTTCACTAACCCGGAAGAAGCAAAAGAAAGCATTATTAAATATTGGAATTCCGATGAAAATTTACAAAAACTACACGATGAATTCATAGAAAATACGTTGACCAACTTTTACCTTCCTTATGGAGTAGCGCCTAACTTCATTATTAATGGAAAAAGCTACACGATTCCAATGGCAATTGAAGAAAGTTCGGTTGTGGCAGCCGCTTCAAAAGCAGCAAAATTTTGGGGCGAACGTGGTGGTTTTAAAACTACAATTATCAATACCGAAAAAATTGGACAAGTTCACTTTCTTTTCAATGGAAGCACAGAGAAACTAACTACTTTTTTTAATAAGATAAAACCAATTTTCTTTGAAGATACACAAGAAATTACCAAAAACATGCAAAAGCGTGGTGGCGGAATTTTAGATATCGAACTAAGAGATAAAACCCATGAAATTCCAAATTACTATCAATTACATGCTACGTTTAATACCAAAGACAGCATGGGTGCGAATTTCATTAATACTTGCCTAGAGCAATTTGCTAAAACAATAGAAAATCAAGCACAAGAATATACTGCTTTTTCTTCAGATGAAAAAAACATTCAAATTGTAATGAGTATTTTGAGTAATTATGTACCAAATTGCCTTGTAAAAGTTGAAGTTTCTTGTCCGATAGACCAACTTTCAGATGATAAAAATATCGACTCGAATGAATTTGCTCAAAAATTTGCAACAGCAGTTCGAATTGCGGAAGTAGAACCTTTCCGTGCCGTAACCCACAACAAAGGTATCATGAACGGAATTGACGCAGTAGTTCTAGCTACTGGAAATGACTTCAGAGCTGTGGAAGCAGGAATTCACGCTTATGCCAGCAAATCGGGACAATATTCGAGTTTATCACATGTAAAAATTGAAAACAATATTTTTACTTTTTGGATGGAAATTCCGTTAGCTCTAGGAACCGTTGGAGGTTTAACTTCCTTACATCCATTAGTAAAATTCTCTATGGAATTATTAGGGAAACCTTCTGCAGAAGAACTAATGCAAATTGTAGCAGCGGCTGGATTAGCTCAAAACTTCGCAGCGCTTCGTTCGTTAACCACAACAGGAATTCAACAAGGACATATGAAAATGCACTTGATGAATATTTTAAACCAACATCATGCTACCAAAGAAGAGAAACAGAAAGTCTTAGAGTATTTCAAAGACACAACAGTTTCGCATAGTTTAGTAGTAGATTATTTGAAAAAAATCAGAAGTTAATGGAAACCAAGACGTTTTATAGTAACGGAAAATTACTCATCACAGGAGAATACGTTGTTTTAGACGGTGCGAAAGCATTGGCTTTACCTACAAAATTTGGGCAAAGTTTAGTAGTGAAATCAGGCACAAATCATCAAATTAAATGGACGAGTTTTGACTCGGATACAAGTATATGGTTTGAAGATGTAATTTCATTTGAAGAAATTAAGACTAAAAGTACAACCGATAAGAATTCTGCCGTAAAAAACACTTTAATTGAAATTTTACATCAAGCTTTTATACAAAACCCTTCATTTTTAGTAAAAGAAGGCTATGAAATTGAAACTTACTTAACTTTTCCAAGACTTTGGGGTTTAGGAACATCTTCTACTCTAATAAATAG
>CAZCIV010000453.1:0-2445 GCA_964498595.1 uncultured Flavobacterium sp. | reverse complement strand
CATGAATTTGGATCCAAATGACAATGGCATTTATGGATTTAGATAAACTTACTCTAACAGCAAACAAGCTCAAGCGGCAAACGTTCACTCGTGTTAGCCGCCTGCGCCTGTTTGCAAACCGTTAGTAACAATAATCCAGAGTATGCAAGACTTGAGAAATATAAAAAATGAGGTTGTTGGAAAAACACTGATAAATTTGTTTCACACGCCATTAGGCGAAGGTTTTACTCATTTGCAAGGACTTGGTAAGGCTTATTATTTCAGAACCGTTATACAAATTGATAATGGAAAGAAGTTTGATTTTGGTTTTGACTGGATTATGGAGTGGAATAAAGACGAATTACTGACGGAAATAAATCACCAAAACTGGGGAATAAATCCAAAACTGGAATTTAAAAACCAAAAAATTAAAGAAATAATAATCGATGTTTATGGTGAATTAATTATACGCTTGGATAATGACGTGATTATTTATCAGGGAAATGATAATGGCGTTAGTTTACATGTACATGCATACTCAGAAATATTCAATTCGGATGGAACCATGATTGATTAAGGGATGTTACTAACACCAAATAAACAAAAGCGCGAAAGTGCTAGAGGTGTTAGGCGCCCCCGTTGTGCGGGATTTGCAATCCTGCAATTACTTTCTATCTTTAAAAAATGGGGAAGGCTAACAATTCCTTTGCAGCGATTATAAATGGAGATTAAGGAAAAATTGAACGACCAAATCGTCGGGGTTCTTGGAGTGTTTTTTATTGTTTGGTTGATAAGTACACAAATTCAAAATTATTTGCTCTTAGTTTTAATCATGTTGATTGGACTTTTAGTGATAAGTTCTTTCCGAAGAAGAGTATTGTTTGTTGACAATGAAATTAGGGTTGAATATTTCGGGAATTTTTGGAATAGAACAATTCCTTATACGAGCTTAAAAAAAATCTCTTTTAAAAAAGAGGGGGTGTCTGAGTACAAGGGTACGGTTATTCGTTTTTTTTATGAGAGAGAAAACGGGAGAAACAAAGTTCTGAAAGTGAAAATAGTCAATCAAAATGAACTTTTATATGTTAAGTCTTTTATAAAAACAACATTTGGGGGAGCAAAAGATTGAGAGATGAAATGGGGTGTTAAAGGGGGTGTTTTTTTATTTGTGTTGCTATTGATGACATTTAATTCTGAAGCACAGATTAAAAGCATAAAGTTGATTCAAGATGGAGTTGAAGTAACTGATTTTCAAATTTCTGCCATAGGTAGAGATGGTGTCAAAATTAGTATGGATAAAGATTCTATTGACTTAGCCGAATGGGAGAGTCATTCATGTGACGGGTTCATTATTGAATTAGGACTTGAAAGAATTCATTTTTATGAGAAAGATCAATTTTTAGAAAGTATAGATACAAATTACTTAACACGATATATAATGGAAATTGAAAAAAGTAATGAGGAATGGTTTCTCTATATTGACAATTATCCATTCGAAAAAATCATTGGTTCCGAATATGATGATTTGGTCCGTGAAATAAATGATAAAAATGCTGTCATTGTTAGTTTTGTTCCAGGGAGAGGTACATTTTTCACTATTAAATATAAAAACAAATGACCCCGCTCAGCAGGATTTGCAATCCTGAACTTACTTTATAACTTTAGAAAGGCGAAGGATTGTACACCGAATGATCGGGACTAGAATCATTCGCAGTGGTGAACACTGGAGTTTTGAATTACTCAGTTAATGGTTTGTACCCGCATAATATTATAGAAATAATGGATAAAAAGTTCTCAATTTCTTGGCCTCTTGCAATATTTGTGGTTATCGCTATCACAATAGCTGCCTTCTTCTTAAGATCATTTTATGTTAAAAATAAAAATGAATACTTCGACCTAAGTATACATGGCCGAATTGAAAGAATTGAAAATGCAGATAATGATTATCATTATTTCTATATTAAAGATGAAAAAATACACCTTCGATTCGGTAATAATGAAATAATTAAGATTAATGATTCTATTGCAAAAGACAGTGGGTCCTATGTAACCGAAGTTTATAGAAATGGCAAATATCTTACACAGACATATGAATTTGTATATGAAGAAAAGTATTAGAATAAAGTATTTTTTTTCTTGATTTTCATCACAATTGATCTATCCACGCCCCACTTAATTTATGCTTGATTTTATATACACGCTGTGTTTAAAAACTAGAAACGAAACGCCAGACAATATTGGGGTAAACTTTGTGCGTGATTACGTTGTAATGAATTATTTGGTTTATGGATGGTTAATAAACGTGCTAATTTACCGGGTAATTGAAAACATTAGAGAAGCCACGATATATGCTTTTTTGGTTTTTATCGTGATAAATGTTGTCAAGTTAATTTTCGGTAAGTTTAGGGTATTACAATGGTTAAACAACATCGATAAATCTATTACGACAACTTGGTACTATTTAAT
>CAZCIV010000452.1:0-2450 GCA_964498595.1 uncultured Flavobacterium sp. | reverse complement strand
GTTGAGAGTACTCAGACCAATGCCCGCAACCGACGCCAACCGGGAGAACGTTAGCGGTCACCCTAAAACCGAAACAAAGAATGAAAAGTAACTTTTAATAAGTATGAACAAATTAAAACAAGACAGACGAACACTGACTAAATTTTCATTAGCGTTAAACATTGTTTTCATCTGCGGGACAATTTTTATTGCGTATAAATTTTATCCAAAAATTAAATCAAATTTCTTTCCTAACAAACAAGAAATCACAACAATTCAAGATGCAAAACTTAAAGACACGGACACTATTCCGACAGTTTTTTATGACGCTTCTGAATTTGAAATCATCGGACAACTGCCAAATACAAAAACCTATACAAGACTTCCTGAAAATGCTGAAAAAATTGTTCGAGAACCTGTTTGGCAACTTTCAAAAAACTCAGCAGGAATTTCTGTTCGTTTTTCTTCCAACTGTTCTAAAATTCAAATTCGTTGGATTTTAAACAGTAATTCTAATGCTACAAATATGACTCCTATTGCTTCCAAAGGTTTTGACTTGTATGCGTATGTGGATAACAAATGGCAATTTGTTGGTGTTGCACAGCCAAAAGGGACGATTCAAAACGAAGCGACTGTAATTATCGGAATGGAAACAAAAAATCGTGAATACTTATTAAACTTGCCTTTGTATGACGGAGTTAGTTCGCTTGAAATCGGCATTGACAAAGGAACTTCTATTAACAAACCAACTCAAAAAATTATTGATACTTCAAACCCCATCGTCTTTTATGGCACAAGTATAACACAAGGGGCATCGGCTTCTCGTCCGGGATTAACATACCCAGCACTAATAGAAAGATATTTTAACAAAGAAGTAATCAACTTGGGGTTTAGCGGTAACGGTAGATTTGAAAAGGAAATTGCCGAATACATTATGACCTCTAAACCTTCTGTAATTATTTTGGACTGCACAACAAATTCACCTGCCGACACTATCAGAAAAAATCTTCCCGAACTTCTTGACTATATTCTTTCCTTAAATGACACAATTCCAATAATACTTGTAGAAAGTATTATGAGAGATTTTGCGTTCTTTAAAAAAGATGTCAAAACAGTTTTTGGAACAATTTCATTTATAAACGAACAAAACAAAGCGTTAAAAGAAATCTATGAAAACAAAATCAAAACGAATAAAAATATAGTCTATGTTAGTAGTCAAAATCTTATTGGACAAGACCACGAAGCAACAATAGACGGAACACATTTTAACGACTTAGGACATTACAGAGTTTACAAACGTTTACGACAAGAAATTGAAAAATATCTTTCAAATTAAACATAAAATAAAGGGCGAACCGCTAACAGCCGGTTTACGTGATTGCTGCTTTTACGGTAATTTCAGCTAAAAACTCCGAACGCTCGGGCGTTTGTTTTTGCAAATCCGTAAATTAGCAAAAACGCTAGCCCTCGCTCAGGTTTCACGGTCGGCTGAGAGTACTCAGACAAAAGTCCGCAACCAACGCAAACCGGCAGGACGTTATGGGCAACTTTCTAAAAAATCTAGAGAATGAAACAACATTTCGAGCAAATACACCAAAAATTAGAAGAACATCGCGAAGCGAGATACAAGGGAATTCAACTTTATGTATCTCCCTTAAAGAAAGCAAAAATTCTTTTTATAGGAATTAATCCTGGAGCTGGGTATTTCAATTATATGAATCAAAACGTGAAAAGATTTAATCCGCTAAAGACATTTGAATATATTGGTCAAAAATATTATCTCGCTACTCAAACTAAAAAGCTTTTTAAAGATTTAAAATTAGTCAGCGATTTTTCAAATGCGGTGAAAATTAATCATTTTCCCTTTGCAACTCGTAACGTAGATGATTTAGATATTATACTCAAATAGTATGTTTCCGTTTTAAATTTATATTATTTTTCTAAAAAGTTTGTAGCTGAAACAATTGATATTTTACAACCAAAATTGATTATTTGTGAAGGAAAGTCATCGTTCGATAGACTCAAAGATATATTGGCTGCAGAAGTTGTCGAATATAATGAAAATACTTATGTAGCATTTTACAATGATTGCATTATAATTGGTTATAAAAGACATTTAAGCCATATAAAAAACAAATCAGAGTTAAAAAGTAAAATAATCCGTTACTATAAAAGCTGCCCATAACAGCGCATTAAAGCAAGCGCTGGTTTTGACTAACCTGAACTTCTTTTCTCACGAATAAATATTATCTTCGGCAGAGCGTACTCAGTTCGCTTTGACGCGCCTGCGTTAATGCGCGAAACGTTGTAGGACAGCCGCGAATCGCTGACGGAAATGGAAAGCCGGGAACTATTTCGTCCTTTTGGTTTTTAAAAAAGCTAAGTTTTCACTGGTTTTAAGCGATCCAAAAAAGCGCGTAAAAATGGTTTGCGAAGTAGCGAAAACCAATGAATACGTAACTTAGTTGTTG
>CAZCIV010000451.1:0-2450 GCA_964498595.1 uncultured Flavobacterium sp. | reverse complement strand
AACGTTTTTATTCCAGATGCGCGAGTATTTTGGGTGAAACCTTCGGTTAAGTTTTTGAAACAATATCTTCAAGAACATCAAATCGATACGATAATTACAACGGGACCGCCTCATAGTTTGCATTTGATTGGTTTGCAATTAAAAAAAGAGCTCAACATAACTTGGTTGGCTGATTTTCGTGATCCTTGGACAACTATTGGGTATCACAAACAATTAAAATTGAGTTCATGGGCAGCCAAAAAGCATAAAGACTTGGAAAAGGAAGTCATGAATACTTGTGACCAGCTTTTAGTAACTTCCCCAACCACAAAAATAGAATTTGAAGCGATTACTTCCAAACCAATTGAAGTCATTACCAATGGTTATGATGTTGAGAAAGTGATTAAAAAGCCTTTGGACGAAAAATTTACTTTGGCACACATTGGTTCGTTTTTATCGGCCAGAAATCCAAGAATTTTGTGGAAAGCGCTGAAAGAATTAACCAAAGAAAATCCCGAATTCAAAAAACAGTTCCAATTAAAATTGATAGGAGCGGTGAGTGCTGAGGTACTTCAAGCGATAAACGAATTCAAGTTAGAAAAATATGTGAATCATTTGGGATATTTACCACATGATGAAGCCATAATCGAGCAAAGAAGTTCGCAGATTTTGTTGCTTATCGAAATAGATTCAGAAGAAACCAAGTGCATAATTCCGGGAAAATTATTTGAATATATGGTTTCTGAGCGACCAATCATCGCCATCGGACCTGAAAACGCAGATTTTGCTCAAATCATTAAAGAAACCAATACAGGAACTTTCTTCAAATATGACGAATTAGAAGCCTTGAAAGCGCAAATTTTAAATTCTTTCGAACAATTTCAGCAAAATAATTTAAAAGTACATCCTGTAGGATTACAACAATACAGCAGAAAATCGTTAACTGAAAAGTTATCGAAACTGCTAATCACTAATCACTAATTACTATTCACTAAGAATATGGGAATTGTCATCAAACAATCAATTAAAAACACCATCATAACCTATATTGGGTTCGGAATTGGTGCGATTAATACATTGTTTATGTATGCTCAATTTCTTGGTGATACCTTTTATGGTTTAGTTGGGTTTATTTTATCCGCAGCTAATATTATGATGCCATTAATGGCGTTTGGAGTTCATAATACGTTGGTGAAGTTTTATAACGAATACGAAACTGAAGAAAAAAAATCGCAATTTCTAACGTTTGTATTGGTTTTACCTTTACTGATAATTCTTCCAATAAGTTTAATTGGATTTTTTGGTTATCACCAAATAGCGAGTTTATTGTCTCAAAAAAATCAAATTGTATACGATTATGTGTGGCAAATTCCGGTAATTGGACTTTGTATGGGATATTTTGAGATTTTCTATGCTTGGGTAAAAGTACATATGCAATCGGTTTATGGTAGTTTTGTAAAAGAAGTGCTGTTGCGTGTTTTAATTTCGATTTTCCTATTCGCAGTTTATTTCGATTATATTTCGCCAAAACAATTTGTTTTCGCATTAATGGGGATTTACTTTGCAACACTAGTTGTTATGTTTATTTATGCAATGCGAGTAAAAAGACCGAGTTTTAATTTGGTTTTTCCAGATAATATCAAGGCAATTTTAACCTATTGTTTTTTTATTATTTTATCAGGAAGTGTAGCTACTTTATTATTAGATGTAGATAAATTTATGCTTAACTTTTATATAGATATCGATAATATTGCTTTTTATTCTGTTGCTATCTTTATTGCGACCGTGATTGCAGTTCCAAGTCGAGCTATGCATCAAATTACATATCCAATTACGGCAAAATTGATGAGTGAAAAGAAACACGATGAGCTTAATGAATTGTATAAAAAATCGTCAATTACGCTTCAGGTAATAGGAGGTTTGATTTTGATAGGAATTTTGGTTAATATTAACCAATTGTATACTGTAATGCCAGCAGGTTATAGTGAAGGAGTTGCGGTTGTTTTCTTAATTGGAGTTTCAAAATATTTCGATTTGATTTTAGGAAATAATAATTCCATAATTTTTAATTCAAAATATTACAAAGCCGTTTTATTTTTAGGATTGTTCTTGGTTTTTTTAACTGTTTCTTTAAATATGGTATTTATTCCACTTTACGGTTTAAATGGAGCGGCAATAGCAACGTTAATTTCAATTACAATATATAGTTTAGCTAAATTACTGTTTGTGGTCCTTAAAATGGATTTATTTCCGTTTACAAAGAATACAATTAAAGCTTTGGGTGTAACATTTCTTAGTTTTGTCGTGTTTTATTATTGGGATTTTTCATTTCATCCTTTCTTGAATATTATTTTAAAATCAATTTTAGTAACTATTTTCTACTTGGGATGGAGTTTTTATTTGAAAATCTCTTCCGATATCAATTTTGTGATGAACTCTGTTTTTAAAAGAATTTTGAAGAAGTAATAAAT
>CAZCIV010000450.1:0-2451 GCA_964498595.1 uncultured Flavobacterium sp. | reverse complement strand
AAAGCAATTCGTTCTTTGCGCTCATGATGACCTGCTAATTATGGCTTCAAAGATACATTTTCGTTAAACAAGCTCACTGCTTTTTGTAAACTTCTTAAATGATCAGTGCGACATTATAAGAAATAAAATGTTTTCAGAATAGTGTAAAAGAACAATCTTGCTGATCACTTTCTAGGGTAAACGAATATGAATTTGATCTTTTGCTGATTCGGGTGGCATGGAGAATCATGCTTTGCACTTCCATTAAAACTCTTTCTGTGAGAGGAATTGTTACCTCTTGTCCATTTTTAAGAACAAACTTGTAATTAATTATTTTTCCGAAAGGATTTTGAAGTTTGTCCTCGCCTTCTAGAACTTGACTAATCTCTTGATCATAAAGTTCAACATTCCACAGGTTATTTTTGACAATTTGATTTGATAAGAGCCCATATATCAACCATATGAACAGAATTAGGTTAACGATACTTCCTAAATAAACAACAACTTGGTTCATTTTCTTTCCGAAATAGGAAGCGTTGATTGAGTGGTCCTTAAAATACGCAAGCAATAGCATTACATATAATCCAAAAGTAATTAGAATTGGAATTGATGTAGTTATTAAAAAAGGCAAACTATATGTTGATGAGTATAATTGAAAATCAAATAAAAAAATGCTAAAGTTATAGACCAACAGCGGCGTTATCAAACTGTAATTGACAACAAAAAAATTACTATTCAGCAAGATACTCTTATTAAACAAATTAATAAAAGCGAGGAATAGTAAATATACTCCAACGGCCAGATTAATAACAAGTAATATGTTGTCATTGGACCTTATTCCAAGGAGTGAAAACAATAGAAAAAGCAGTATGCTGACTGTGAAATGTGTTACAGGATGGTTGATGATTGTCTTCATTTGATTTCAATTTGAAAATTTCTTCAGTTGAATTTTAACAATTTCACGTCATGGGAATCTTAAATTATCTGATTTGATAGAATTGGGTGAGGTTCTAACATGTGGATCAACATATGTCCCATTCTTTTTAAAATAGCCGCGCACATGTACTTTGCTGGGATTTACATTAGGGTTTATTGTTTGATCTTTTAATGAAATGCTATTGTAGGTAGACAAGTCAGGTTCATATTGGGGTATAATGTAAATCTCAAAATTCCCAGGAGCGTTTTGGAATTTTGGGTCAATAAACTCATGTTCTTGGTCATTCAAACTGACATTAATCTTTTGCTGTTCATTTTCTATTTTTTGTTTTTGCAGTGATAGCTCAAAACGGTATTTGCTGTTAGGGAAATAATAAAGAAAAAGATTGATGTTTTCGATTGATTGACTTTTCGTAACCTCTTCGTAGCACATATTTTCAATTTCGTTTTTAAAACTGATTACATATTTCCTATACAATTGTTTATATTCTTTATTCCACAGATATTGATTTATTAAATGAAGATTTTTTGTTTTTTCAATTAACCTGAAATGAAAATTCTCATTGTATAACAATTCCAAATCTTTGATGTGTTCTTTTTGCTCTTTGGTTAAGGATTTTAACTTCAATGATTTAAGATTGTCAAATGCTACTGCGTATTCTATCTTGTATATTGCGCGCTCAATATCTGAACACCTTTTAATGAAAAAGGCATTCTGTGTTTTTGATTTTATACTTGGGTTAAAATATGATCCTAAATTGGAAGAAGGGGTGTTAACGTTAAGTATTATGAAATATGTTAAGGTCAGGATTAAAATTGAGGTGAAAATTATTCTCATTTGAGGTGAGTTTTTTACATATATCAAATTTAGGAAATGAAGGAATATAAAACCACAAATTCTTAACAGGCGTTATTGAAATTTGAAGTTATTTGATTGTACGGAATTTCGCAACGGAGAAAGTCCGACTCGCTGATTTTACTACCATTTACCTGGGTTGATCGCCTAGGTTTGTAGAAAGAACCAGCTCATGAAAAAGTTCATCTTCTTGTTTTTTGTTACGATTTTCATGCAGTCATGTACGATTGAGAAACGATTGTACACGGGTGGATACCACGTAAGTTTTCGAAAGTTGCATCGACTTCAGAAAGCGACTCATGTTCGTAAAGATGAGTTAGCGGATCAACAAATAAAAGAGGAGGAAAATTTCGAATCCACACTTACGGAATTCACATACAACGAGAACCATGAAAACAATACGGCAAGTCCAACTGTAGAAGTTCCAAAGGATGCAGTCGTTGAGAAAACGAATTATCAAACTTACCCTGAACGTCCCACAAGCAACGAAGAGAGTAGGATTGAAGAGAGCTTGGCGAAAACGCCCGTTTCAAAATTCTCTAATCACAGAAAAAAGGATAAACAACTAAAACAGGCAAGGATGCACTCCCGATCCGATGTTTGGGACACACTGGGTGACATCCTGTTTTGGACCGTACTAGTTGGATTGGTAGCTTTAGGTCTTGTCTTTCCGGTAGTTG
>CAZCIV010000449.1:0-2469 GCA_964498595.1 uncultured Flavobacterium sp. | reverse complement strand
AATTTTTAAATACTTAAACAATTCTAAAACAAACTCATTAAAATCTTCAACAAGCGTTTTTATGATAAAATGATTGACTCTTTTATCAACGGTATCAAATCCAACTTTAAATTTAGCTTTTGATTTAGTTGATAATAATAAAAGTCCGCTTTTATTAACATCGTAATAATTAATTAGTAAATCAAAAGGAGTTTCGATAAAATCATTTACTTCTTTTTTATCAATTTCCCCAGAAATAGAAATATTCTTTAACGATAAAAAAGGTTCTGTTATTGTTTCTTTTTTCTTGATTTTATCTTTATAAATCAAAATAGAAATATTACTAGCTTGAATTCCCTGAGAAACGATTCGCTCTACTAATTGACTGGTTTCATTAAAATAAGTTTCATCAACTAAAACCCCTACAGTCAATACTTTATCATTTGAGGCAAATGTATTTAGAGCTGTTAATTTTTTAGTAACATTTTTTTTAAGAAAAAAGTTCTTTATAATATTATAAAACATAGTATTTTTACCTATTCGACAAAATTAAAAATTTAACCTTTTGTTATGCTTGTAAATGTAAAAAAGAATACGATATCTTTTGGTTTTTTTGTTATATTATTAACATTTAATCTCTTTGTATCTTGTAAATCAACCTCTTCCTACAAAACAAATAAAATTGAAGGAAAAAAAATTGGTGTTACCAATGAAAAAGGTGAAAACGAAGCTATTGCGACTTACGTAAAACCTTATAGTGATAATATCAATAAAGATTTAAGTAATATATTAGCTTATTGCCCAGAAACACAAGATAAAAGTAAAGGAACATGGCAAACTAATATCGGAAACTTATTAGCCGAAATTACTTTTGAACTTGGAAATCCAATTTTTCAAAAAAGAGAGAATAAAACTATCGATATTTGTTTACTCAACAGTGGAGGCATTAGAGCTATAATACCAAAAGGAGATGTAACAACAAGAACTGCTTTTGAAGTAATGCCATTTGAAAATAGTCTAATTATTGTTGGGCTAACCGGAAAAGAAATTAAAACATTAGCTGAACATGTTATAAAGGAGAAAAAACCGCATCCTTTATATGGTATCAAAATTTACATTGATAAATCAACATTAAATATAAATAATATCGAAATCAACAATCAATCTTTAGATGAAAATCGAATTTACTATGTAGCAACTTCTGATTACTTAGCAAATGGAGGTGATAACATGACATTTTTTAAGGAAAGTAATATCAAATTTGACATGGAATACAAGCTTAGAAATATGTTGATTGATTATTTCAAAAAAGTTGATACAATTCCGAACATTACAACAGAAAAAATAATTTTAGAATAATACTTAGGGCTATGAAGAGAAGAGATTTCATCCAAAAAACAGTTGCGAGTTCAGCTTTACTTGGTTTATCAGGAGTGAGTTTAAGTAGTTTTTCTACTATTGAAACCAAAAAGATTACCATTTTACATACGAATGACACGCACAGTCATATAGATCCATTTCCTGCCGATCATCCAAAAAATCCTAATATGGGAGGAGCTGCAAGAAGAGCCGCTATTATTGAAAACATCCGAAAAGAAGAAAAAAATGTGCTTTTGTTAGACGCTGGAGATATATTTCAAGGAACTCCATATTTCAATTATTATGGAGGTGAATTGGAATTCAAACTAATGAGCATGATGCAATACGATGTTGCCACTATGGGAAATCACGATTTTGACAATGGAATTGATGGTTTTTATGCCCAGTTACCACATGCTAAATTTGATTTTGTGTCAGCTAATTACGATTTTAAAAATACGGTTTTAAATGATATTGTAAAACCTTACAAAATCATCATTAAAGATGGAATAAAGATTGGAATTTTCGGATTAGGTGTTCAATTAGACGGGCTTGTAGATAAAAAACTTTATAAAGAAACGGTTTATAACGACCCTATTGAAGTAGCACAAGACATAACTCGAATTTTAAAAGAAGAAAAGAAGTGTGATTTGGTAATTTGTTTATCGCACTTAGGCTTCAAATATAAAGACGAACCAGAAAAACCTAGCGATATTGTATTGGCTAGAAAAACTAAACAAATTGATTTAATTATTGGTGGTCATACTCACACCTTTTTAGACAAACCTGTAATTGAAAAAAACAGTGAAGGAAAAGAAGTTTTAATCAATCAAGTGGGCTGTTATGGAATTAATTTAGGACGCATAGATTTTTATTTATCAAATGAAATAAGCCATAACGACAAGACAAAAAATATTATTATTTAATACTTCTCACGAAAAAGCAGGTATTTCAAAAGAAAATAATACACTGGGAGTTCTATTATACTAGAGATATAAATAAAGATATCATTTTTTAAATAGTACCTATTTAACACTATAAATATGTCTGAAAAAAACAGACATAAAATGGTTAACAATAAAAATCTTGAAGCAATTGATTTAAATCGAATTACATTATAAATTGTAAGAA
>CAZCIV010000448.1:0-2469 GCA_964498595.1 uncultured Flavobacterium sp. | reverse complement strand
TTTTGTCAATCCAATTTATTTTATTTTCTAGTTTGTTTCCTTTTGAAATTTCAATTAAACTATCTATATCTACGTTTTCTGCTCTATTTTCTTTTATTACAACATTATAAATAGCTCGAACTTCCTCTTCTGATAGTTTATTGAATACTAATGTTTCTTCTGTTTTTTTAGTTACTTTTTTTTCTAGCGAATAAAAGTTTACATAAATACTTATGAAAAGTAAAACAGATATTAAACCTGTATTTATAATATAATGAAATTGATTAAGTTCTTTTATTGTCATTAATTCATAAGTAAAATAAAATGTAGCAATGAATGAAAATGTTGAAATGAATAATTTGAATCTATCTTTTTCAGGATTCCATGTGTTTTTTTTACCTATCAAGTAGTCACTAACAAATGAATAGTTTTTGTAAAATATTATTGCCAGATGTAGCAATAAATTTAATATTAGTATTATAACAATTAAAAGGGATAAAGTTTTCATAATGTTTAAAGTTTTATTTCAGGAATCAAGTTAGCAGCTTCTTTCATTTTTTGATCAACAATCTTAGCGTAAATCGCTGTGGTGCGAATCTCACGATGGCCAAGACGTTTTGAAACTGTATAAATATCAGCTCCATTTTCGAGTAATAGCACAGCATTAGTATGTCTGGCACTGTGGAAAGTAATGTGTTTTGAGATACCGGCTCTGTTACACCAACGTACAATCTCATTATTGTAAACCGCTCCATATTTTAAACCTTTAAAAACCCTTTCTGAAGGGTGTTGTCTTTCACCCAGTAATTCTCTTGCTTGACTTGAGATGTATAAATATTCAACACCATCTGTTTTTTCTTGGCGAAAATTTACCCTACTAATTCCATTGTCTTCATCTCTAACTTCGCTCCAGGTTAAAGTATTGATATCAGACCAACGCAATCCAGTTAAGCAGGAAAAAATAAAAGCATTTTTAAGTACTTGATATTTACAATTTGTACTAGCGAGAGCTTGTAATTCTTGATAGGTTAAATATTCTCTTTGACTTTCGGCTTGCTCAAAAGATTTGATTTTTGAAGCATAATTGATAGATAGATAGCCTTCATCAAAAGCAGCTCTCAAACATGCTTTAAATTTATTCAGATAGGAGTATTTTGAATTAAGGGAAAGAGGTAAATTACTTTTAGTTTTTGCTTCCTTGTCAAAGTAGTTACGAACCATTTTTACAAATTCTTCATCAATCTCTTCAAATAGTAGATTAGGATTGATACATCTTTTTAAATGTAGAAATGTAGCGGTCCAGTTTCCGTAGTTTTTTGGGGAATCGCTTTTCTCTTCAGTTTTTTCAATAAAAAAATCCAGGAAGCGTCTTTTTGATTTTGAAGTATTTTTAATATCAAACTTGCCCTGAAAGAATTCAGCTTTTCTAATAGATAGAATTTGCTCAGCTAAAAGTTCAGTTTCTTTGTTTTCTTTCTTTTCAGCAGCAGTAATTGGATTTTGATGAAGATACAGTTTTAAATACTCAAAGTCTCTTATATGAATTCTTTTACCGTCTTTATCTAATTGTGAGCCTTTATAATATTCAAGGTAAAGACTGTACTTGTCGTTCTTGAGTTTTTTCTTTTTTAAAGTGATTTTCATAGGTGTACATTTTTACACCTTTTTAGTATGAAGGTGTACATGAGATGAAACAAATGTACTAATAAGGTAAATCATAAACAAGTCGAAAGACTTGTAAATACTTGCTAGTCAAGTAAAAGAATAAAAAGTAAATCAAGAGAAAGCGGTTTTATTTCCCGATACAGAAATTCGAAAAAATATTTCCAAGCAACTCATCATTCGTAACTTCCCCAGTAATCTCACCAAAGTAGTGTAGGGAAGAGCGAATATCAATCGCCATTAAGTCCGAAGAAAGTCCTGAGTCTAATCCCCATTTCACTTTTTGGACCTCTTCTAAAGCTTTTAATAAAGAGTCGTAATGACGCGTGTTGGTTACGATTGTTTCATTGTTTCTTAGTGCGCCAGTATTTACTAAAGAAAGTAATTCTTCTTTTAATGTATCGATACCTGATTTTTCTTTAGCTGAAATAGTTGCCAATTTAACATTCAATTCTTTTAATTGTTGGCGAATTTGATTCACTTCTGACTCCGAAATTAAATCGATTTTATTGACTACAACTATAAGTTGTTTTAATGGGTATTTATTTTTTATTTTTTCAATTTCGGTAATGTATTGCGAACCTGAAACTTGAAACTTCGAACTTTCAAACAAATAAATCACTACTTGCGCTTGCTCAATCTTCTCAAATGTCTTCTGAATCCCGATGCTTTCCACTACATCTTTCGTTTCACGAATTCCTGCCGTATCAATAAATCGGAAACCAATTCCGTCGATTACTAATTCATCTTCAATCGTATCACGAGTTGTTCCTGCAATGTCAGAAACAATGGCGCGTTCTTCATTCAATAAAGCATTCAATAAAGTCG
>CAZCIV010000447.1:0-2471 GCA_964498595.1 uncultured Flavobacterium sp. | reverse complement strand
CTTCTTCCATAGTATCGATTTCGTTTTCCAAAAATTCAATATCCGATTCCACAATACCCAGGTTTTGCAAGCGTGGCTGACCATTTTTCAAGGTTTCTTTTTCGGGTGGTGTGGCTAAAATAGCTCCGACTGTGAATAATCTATCTTGAACTTCGATTAGTACTTTTTTGTATAAATCGCTCATATCTTGGTCGCGAATTAATCCGATATGCGAATTTAATTCATCTACTGTTCCATAACTTTCTATTCGGATATGATGTTTGGGTACACGCGTTCCGCCAAATAATGCTGTGGTTCCGGTGTCTCCTGTTTTTGTATATACTTTCATTATATCAGTTTATTGTTTTTAATTTTAGTTATTCATATAACTCGAAATTGTTCTTGACTCTTTCAAATTTATTGTTCACTTGCCAGTTTATCTCGATACATTTTAATATTATCTTTTATTTCTTGCTCAAGCTCTGGCTCTTTTATATCCGTATATTTTTCTAGTTCTTTTAAGATTGATTTTGCTACTAAATATCGAGCTGTTTCTTTATTATCTGCTGGAATTATATACCAAGGAGCATATGCTCTAGATGTTTTATTGATTGCTTCTTCATAACATCTTTGATATTCATCCCACAATTCCCTTTCGTTTAAATCACTTGGAGAAAATTTCCAATTATGTTTTTCAGTTTCTAATCTTCTAATCAAGCGGTGTCTTTGTTCTTCTTTGCTTAAATGCAAGAAAAACTTCAATATGATAATACCATTTTGAGAAATATGTTTTTCAAAATTATTAATACTTTCAAAACGATTTTCCCAAAATTCAGTTGTAATGTCTTCTACAGTTGTAATACCTGGAATATTCTCATTTAAAATATAATTAGGATGCACTCTGGTTACCAAAACATTTTCATAATGTGTTCTGTTAAAAACAGAAAATTTGCCTTTTTCTGGTAAAGCTATGTAATGACGCCATAGAAAATCATGCTCTAATTCGTTTGCGTTTGGTGTTTTAAAACTATGTACCACTACTCCACGTGCATTAAATTCTTTAAATACTTCACGAACAAGACTATCTTTTCCGGCAGTATCCATACCTTGTAAACAAATAAGCACACCATATTTATTGTGCGCATAAAGTTTATCTTGTAATTTACTTAATTTAATTCTGATTTTATCGAGTTCTTTTTCCTTTTTCTTTTCCGAAGCCTCAACATCTATATGAGTTGGAATTGAACTCAATTTAATATTTGAAGAAACTTTTAGGTGATCAATTTCGATATTTTTCATTTTTATAGGTAATAATGTGGTAAAGTTAGTATTTTTAAATCTTAAAAAATCGCATTTGTAAAAATATGGAAAATTTTAAACTTACTACTTTCGTAACCATACAAGGCATTTCTTCAGCATCTGGATTGGTGTATTCCCAAAATGTTTTATTTGTTATTTCGGATTCGAGTAACTTTTTGTACCAATTCGACATCGACAAGAAACTTTTGTTGAAATTTCCATTGGTAAAAGAAGCAAAAGAGCAAATTGAAAAAGAAAATAAACCTGATTTAGAGAGCATTACCCAATATGGAAATCAACTAATTATGTTAGGTTCGGGTTCAACCCAAAAACGTAATACGATGTTTACTTTAGATTTGGGTTCGGATGCTTTACAAACGCAAGATTTAACCGCATTATACCAAAATTTAAAAACCGTTGGTTCGTTTTCGGATGACCAATTGAATATTGAAGGTGCCATTTATGCGCATCAAACGATGTTGTTGTTTCAAAGAGGAAATTCAAAAAACAGTCGAAATGGTATTTTTATTATTCCAAACAATCAAGAAGACGGTATTCGATTTGTACCGATTTCACTTCCAACGTTAGATGATATTGAAACCACTTTTACTGATGCGATTTTAGTGAACGATAAAATTTATTTCTTGGCTTGCGCCGAAAACACCGAATCTACTTATGAAGATGGCGAAGTCTTAGGAACCGTTTTAGGAATCATGCACGCACCGACATTTGAAATTATTAATGTGCAATTATTATCGGAACATCAGAAATTTGAAGGTATTACGCTTTACAAAGAATCAGAAACTGAAATTGAGTTTTTACTGTGCGAAGACAATGATACGGAGACTTTAGAAACTACAATTTACCAGTTAACATTGAAAAAATAATTTTTTTTACTTCCTTCCCAACCTTTTACCAACTTTTCTGCTCTATATAAAAAAGCGAAGTCAAGAGCAAGAACAATGTCAAGTTCAAGTACAAAAAGTAAAAAAATTGAATATTGAATTTGCCCTTGAACTTGATTTTGAAAACAAAACATTTTATGGATGTAAAACACATACAAGGCTGCCGAAAACAACACCGTGAAGCGCAACGCATGGTGTATGAAATTATGGCACCAAAACTCTATCGTTTGTGTAAACGGTATTTAAAAAAGGAGGAAGAAATAGAAGAAGTATTGGCCGATGCTTTTT
>CAZCIV010000446.1:0-2477 GCA_964498595.1 uncultured Flavobacterium sp. | reverse complement strand
TTTTGTCCAATGTTTCCAGTAATAGCCTTTTCTGCACATCAAGTTCTAATTGATTAAAAGAATCTTCAGTAAATTTATCTTTGTCAATTTCAATTCTTAAAAACGCTTCGGATTTCATAGTTTCCCATATTTTATAAAGGTCTTCGGCTTTTTTAGCCGATTGTATGCCTTTAATATATTTTTGATTATGTTCTTTTAATTCACAATATAAGAATGAACCTTCACCTTGCCAATTTACAAGTTTAGAGATACCTGTTTGGTCACCACTAATAACATTTTTTAATCTGACTATACAATCATTTTCACCATAATCCAACTGTTCAATGCCAATGTACTTCCTTTTTAATTTATGTGCAACTGCTGCTGTAGTTCCGCTTCCTAAATGAAAATCTAAAACAATATCATTTTCTTTTGTTGTAATTTCAATTATTCGCCTTAGCAATTTTTCAGGCTTTTTACCATTTCTGAGTTTAACTCCTCCCTCATTGGATATTCCTTCCCAAGGTATATCATTCCAAAAAGTAGAAAGCCTTTGAGCAGGAACATTTGAGCCATCTATTATTTTATACAAGGATGAATAAAAGATAATAACCTCACCATTAAGACACAATTTTTTATCATCTTTTGATTTAGCAATTACAACCTTATCTTTTTTCTTTTTAGATTCGGTTAAAGCTTTTTGTAAATACTCTGCTGGTTTATTTGGATTGAAAGTTCTAAAGACATTTTCTTTGTTTTCATCTGCCAACTGTGCTTTACGCAGGTATCTTTTTTTTTGCCAATCGTCACCCCAGATTTCTTTCAGTTTTCTCCAAGTTTGGTTATTGTAAGGCTCTGCAATATTATTTTCTCTGTAAACCCAATTATTTAAATTTTCAAAGTTCCATTTTTCAGGCTCTTCTTCTGAATTGAGTATGATTTGTGTATAATTTTCATCATATTCCTTCTCTGCATATAAAAGACTCTCATTAAAAATTGCTTTCTTTTTATTTTTTACGTACAACAAAATGTTTTCTGTATTTGAAATTAATCCAGGATTAACATCCCCAAATCCGCCTTGTGATGCCGAAGTCTTTACTGATATTTTGTCATAACGATTAGCCTTCCCGAAAATTTCATCACATATTATTGATAAATATGCTTCTTGATTATCGTCAATATTGATGAAAATAAAACCGTCTTCTGAAAGTAGTTTTTGTGCTACAGAAAGTCGGTTTTTTGCAAATGTTAGCCAACTTGATTTGCTAAATTTGTCATTGTACTTAAATTCATCATTTCCTGTATTGTAAGGTGGATCAATATAAATGAGTTTAACTTTACCTGCAATGTCTTTTCTTGCTTTCAAGCTGTGCAGAGCCAATAGATTGTTGCCCCTAATGATTAAATTTTGTTCTCTTAAATTTAGTTCTGTATTTGCTTTCAGTTCTTTTTTCCCGTTTTTATCAAAGAGTGCAAAATTTGTCAGTGCCTTTGTGTCTAATAGTCTGTCAATTTCATCAGGTGCTAGAGTTTCATTGTAAAAAACCTCCTCTCTACTTTGGTCTTCTTTTGTTTGTCCGCCTTCTAAAATGCAGTCCTTATGAGGCCATACTAACACAACATCGGTATTTTCACGAAAGTATTTTCCTTCTTCATCCTGTAAACCAATTTCATTTTTAAAGCGGGTGTAGCTATCTTGAAGAAAGCTTTTATTATTTAGAAACATTAAAAACTCTCGTTGCTTAAAAACTAAGTTCTTTTCAACTTCAACAAAAAACTGTTTTTTCAAAGAATCATTTGTCAATAATGCTTTCAGCAAGTTTTTATCATAACTGTATGCAGCATCTGTTACTTTGTTTTTATTCAATTTGTCATTCACAAAAAAGTCAGGTGCTTGTTTGCGAAGCAGTTCTGTCATATCATTAAAAAGGTTCTGTATCATTTCTTTTTCTTATTTTTAATTCTCAAATTTAATCATTCTTTTCTGTGCGCTCGCAGGAAAGCAGCTCTTTTGCAAGCCGAAGTGTCGGCTTGTGTGTCGGGGCTTGCAAATGTGCTGTTTTGTGTGTCGGCATTTTCATTTTTCTTTGTCTTTATGCAGAAAAAATTCCTTTGTCAATCTGTCGTTGGTTTTGTCTTTTACAATGAACGCTAACGGTTGGCGGTATGGTTAGTTGCCGATTTCGAAGCACTTTTCTATCAAGTTACAACTACTTTTGATACGAGTTGTGCCGCTCTAATACCCACTGCACCGGCAATTAACTATACCGCATGTTGAACTAACCCCCCGCTCGCGCGGGGAGATCTTCTTGCCGTAAAGGTATGGATTTTGTACTTTTATGTGACTCATTTTAAATCTTTTCATCATGAAAAAAAAGAAATGCTCCCACCCAGGTTGAGCAAGCGATGGTGAGCGTTGAAGGTTTTGACAAGCTGTTCAACGCCATGCAGCAACAAGTGATTCTCAAGGGCCAGAGCCAAAGCACCTTTGGCAATTA
>CAZCIV010000445.1:0-2514 GCA_964498595.1 uncultured Flavobacterium sp. | reverse complement strand
CTGTTTACCGAATAAACAGGGTGCAAAGATAGGATTTTTTTGTTTACAACAGCTAATTTATTCAGTTCTGTGAAATCTCCGCTTTACCGCTGCGCGGGATTTGCAATCCTGCGCGAACCTTTCATTAAAGTTCGTTATTTTTACAAGTAAGCATATTTAGTCAGTAAAAGGTGTTAACAATAAGAAATCACAAGGTTGCCGTTTTTTTAGTTTGATTGTTTACGGGGCGCAGGATTGCACCACGAAGAGTCTGGACAGGAATCCAGCGCAGCCAGAGCCAGTAGGAAACGCTTATTTTAGATAATATATGGAATATTTAATATCACGGTCTTCATTTTGTGTAGATAAAGCTGTCATGAATTTTTATGAAGACGAAATAATAAAAATTATTAAAGATGAGTTTGTTTTTAATAGTAAAGAATTTGATTTTTTTATTGTTGTTCTAAATTATTTTCCGGAAAAAATGATGAATGATTTAGGGGACGATAGATTACAAGTATCAAGAAAAGAAAAAACTGTTTTTTTAGGTGTTAAGATTTATAATGAAATTATTTTAGACCAAACATTAAGTCATGATGAAATACTAGAATATCATAAGAAACGAATTATTGAAGTAAAAACAGCAAATTTAAGTCGATTAAAGAAAATAGGATTGTTATAGGCATTAAGAATTCATCGCTGCATGGGGTTTGCAAATCCAGCGCAGCCTGTTTTTCAGGAAGAGTTTGAGAGTGAGTAATCTAGGAGAACTGGGTAGGTTAAGATAGATTCAATCGTAAAGAAAACGCATGGTCAAAAATTGAGTGAACTAAAAAATGAACATGGAGGTTAAATTAATTTACATTTGGTTACTTTCGGCTATAGTTATAGGCTGTAAACAAAATGTCACTATTGATAATATCGATAATATTTGTGAGTTAATAAATTCGAGAAATGATACAATAGAATTGGGTGAAGATACCCTTTTAGTTAGAGAAAGATCGGGTTCAAATAATTTCGAGTTAATTGTGAAATCTAAAATAGAAGGATTCTATTTTGAAAGATATTTAGATCAAGAAAAATTTAAGTTATGGATTCGAAAACATGATATTCTTGAGAAAAAATCAACACAAATTGAAAGAGGATCAATACTATTTCAAAATCAATGTAGTTATTGCCATGATATTGATATAAGTATGGATCAATGGCCAAGTTTAGTAAAGAAAGAATCATTAAAAGAAATAAACTGTAAAGAAAATAGACTGTTATTTTTAGAAGCAGATTTTCTTCACACAAAGTTCATGTGTCTTGATTCTAATCATATTCAGGATCTCACGTTCTTCATACAATCCGAGAGGAAATAGTAACGGGTAATGTTCCACACTAGGGTAATGTTTCAATTGTGTTGTTGAATGCGTTTTACAAGGTTAAAGGGTTTTAATTTAGGGACTTAACTTTTTGATTGTGATCGTGTTGATGGGAGTAACGAATTTAAAGTAATGACCTGTTTTACTGCTAGGGATTGCAGCGGCAGCTCCCGTCATGAAGACGGGACTACAGCGGAAAGCCCGACCCGCTGATGATTTTAATTCGTAAGGATGATTATGACATGCGGGGAGCAGCCAAAAAAAAAAGAAACGGCGATTACTTGTCCATTGGCACGCAAAGTGCTAACTTCATTGCTACACAGGCAGCAGGCAGTAATCTGGGACAATTGAAAAAAGACTTGTACAACGGAAACATCGGAGCTATGGTAACAACCATTACGCACCCGGACACGCGCGAGGTCTTGCCATTGGGGAATGCCTATCGTTATGATCAATTGAATCGTTTGGCAGAGGCCCGCAGCTTTACGAACCTGAACAGCAGCAGCAACGCCTGGGGCTCCGGACAAGCAGCCTTGTACTACAATGCATTTAGTTACGATGCGAATGGAAATATTGCCACCCAAGAACGTTGGAATGCTTCCAACCAACAAATTGACAAGTTGACGTACAACTATAAAAAAGACGGAAATGGCAAAGTACTGCGCAACCGTTTGTATGGGGTAACAGACTTGGTTAATTCGGGAGATTTCACTGACGACATAGACAACATGGTCTTTACTGCGGGTAGCAACATTGAATCAGTAAATAACTACAGTTACGATCAGGAAGGGCGTCTCGTCAAGGACATACAAGAAGAGATTGAAAGCATTGAATGGCGAGTTGACGGAAAAGTTAAAAAAATCAACAGACCAGCAGGATCTCAGAAGAAAAATGTATCTTTTGACTATGATGCCATGGGCCACAGAATAGCTAAACACGTCATGAACGCACAAAACCAGTTGGAAATTAGTACATATTACTTGCTTGACGCAAGCGGAAATACCATGGCTGTTTACGAACGTGAGGTTGACGCTGCCAATGCGAGTGTTACTTTCACCCAAGAAGAAAAATACATCTATGGAAGTACGCGTTTGGGTGCATTAAATGACAGTATTCCTTTACTCGGAACCCAAAACGATAGCTACTCGCAAACTTCTTGGATTCACAC
>CAZCIV010000444.1:0-2520 GCA_964498595.1 uncultured Flavobacterium sp. | reverse complement strand
AATTTATATTATTCGTAAAAATTATAATTTAGAAATAATTTTAAGGTATGTTCAATCTTTTTTGAATATACCTTTTTTATTTTTGAAAAAAAATCGATTATGAAAGTTGGAATTGATGCGATTCAATTTGATGTCCCAAACCTATTTTTACCCATTGCAACCTTAGCAAATCAACGAAACATTGAAGTTGAAAAGCTTACCAAAGGTTTAGGTTTAGAAAAAATGAGTTTTCTTGATGTAAATCAAGATATTGTTACTTTAGGAGCTAATGCTCTATTGAAATTAATAAAACAAGAAAACCTTAATCTTTCAGAAATTTCTAAAATATATGTAGGAACAGAAAGCGGATTTGATAATTCTAAACCAGTTGCTTCTTACATCCTAAATTTAATAGAACAAAAACTAGGTAGCAACACACTCCAAAATTGTGATGTGGTCGATTTAACTTTTGCTTGTATTGGTGCTGTTGATGCTTTACAAACTTGTGTAGATTATATCCGATTAAATCCATCAAAGAAAGCAATAGTAATAGCCACTGATAATGCAAAATACGATTTGAATTCCACTGGCGAATATACGCAAGGAGCTGGTGCCATAGCAATGTTGATTAGTGCCAATCCCAAAATTCTAGCTTTTTCTAAAGAAACTGGAATTTCAACTGAAAGTGTTTTCGATTTTTTTAAACCCAAACAAACTATTGCTAAATCAGCCATAACTGGAAATGACACAAATGAAAATTGGTTCGATATTCTAGAAAATGAGGTAACAATTACAAAAGAGCAACCCGTATTTGATGGGCAATATTCTAATTCTTGTTATATCAATAGAATTATTGCTGCTTATGAACATTATAAACTTGAAAGCCAACAAACCGAAATCATTTTTAATAATTGGGAATTAATTGTAATGCATCTTCCCTACTGTTTTCAAGGAAGAAGAACATTTATTGAGATTTTTGCAAATGAAAATCCCAATTTACTAAAGCAACAAGAAGGCGAAACAGTTAAAGAAAAAATGAGAGCATTATCAAAATCTCCTGAATATTTAGCATTAGTTAGATCTAAAATTTATCCTTCTGAAATCACTTCGGGAAATGTTGGTAATATATATACTGGCTCTATTTTTCTAGGTTTACTTTCTGCTTTGTATTATTCTGCAACAGAAAATACTGATTTGACTTCTAAAAAAATCGGATTTATTGCCTACGGTAGTGGTTCAAAATCAAAAGTTTTTGAAGCTGAAATACAACCCCGTTGGAAAAACACCATTCTGAAAACAAATTTATTTGAAGTTTTAGAAAATAGAAATGCAATTACATTTGAAATCTATGAAAAACTTCATAAAAAAGAGCAAAAAACACCTGTATTGCTACCAAAAAATGAATTTGTATTAGATTATATAGAAAATCACAATCCCGTTTTAAAAGGGGCAAGATATTATAAATTTGTAGAGTAAGGTTGGTTTATCCCAACCAACCTTCTCTATCTAAACTTCTATACTGAATTGCCTCAGCAATATGATGCGATTGAATATTTTCAGAATGATCTAAATCGGCAATGGTTCTTGAAACTTTTAATATTCTATCATAAGCTCTAGCCGATAAATTCAAACGTTCCATAGCGGTTTTTAGTAATTGCAACGAAACCTCATCTAAAACACAAAATTCGCGAATCAATTTACTACTCATTTGCGCATTGTAGTGAATATGTTCAAAATTTTCAAAACGTTGCGATTGAATTTCTCTAGCTTTCGTAACACGTTCTCTAATGGCCACACTACTCTCCGCTTTTCGAGTTTCTGTTAATTTCTCAAACGGAACGGGTGTAACTTCAATATGAATATCAATTCTATCTAATAAAGGTCCCGAAATCTTACTCAAATAACGTTGCATTTCTTGAGGAGTAGAACTCACAGGTGCATTTGGATCATTAAAATAACCACCCGGACTAGGATTCATACTAGCTACTAACATAAAAGAAGAAGGATAAGTAATCGTAAATTTCGCTCTAGAAATCGTTACTTCCCTATCTTCTAATGGCTGACGCATTACTTCTAAAACTTCTCGTTTAAATTCGGGTAATTCGTCTAAAAATAAAACACCGTTGTGTGCCAATGAAATTTCACCTGGTTGTGGATAACTTCCGCCACCAACTAAAGAAACCGAACTCGCAGTATGATGCGGGCTTCTAAAAGGACGCTGCGCCATCAAACCTACATCTTTTGTTTTTCCTGCTACTGAATGAATTTTGGTTGTTTCCAAAGCTTCTCGCATCGTCATTGGTGGTAAAATACTTGGTAATCGCTTGGCTAACATGGTTTTTCCAGAACCTGGCGGACCAATTAATATTATATTATGTCCACCTGCAGCCGCAATTTCCATACAACGTTTAATTCCTTCCTGACCTTTGACATCGGCAAAATCGTGCTCTGGAAAGTTTAAGGTTTTTGAAAATTCTTCGTTTGTGTCAATTCTTGTGGGTTCTAAATTTCCTTTTCCTTCAAAAAACTCAATAACCTCTG
>CAZCIV010000443.1:0-2525 GCA_964498595.1 uncultured Flavobacterium sp. | reverse complement strand
TTGGAAAGCGAATCGATTCCGAAATTGCTATGGGTGCACAAAAATGGGTAGATGTGAATCGATTTAATAATGTTCAAAGCTGTATTGATGCTAAGAGAGCACAAGGATATCAAATTATTGCTACAACACCGCATAATGATTCGTGTATGTTGCATGAATTTGATATTTCAAAACCATCAGCAATATTTTTCGGAACAGAAAAAAATGGACTTTCTGAAGAAGTGATTGAACAAGCGGATGGATTTATCAAAATTCCTATGGTAGGTTACACCGAAAGTTTAAATATTTCGGTTTCTGCTGCTATTATTATACAAGATATCACAACTCGATTACGACAGTCTAATATTAATTGGCAATTGACAGAAGAAGAAGTTTTGGAAAAGCGTTTGGATTGGACTCGAAAATCTATAAAAGATATTGAGTTTATCGAAAAGAAGTTTCATGAAGTTAATTCCAATAGCTAATTTTATTCTGTGATTTGTGCCTTTTTGAGCGATACTTTTAATGTTATAAATCCAATAATTCCTGCAATTAAAGAGGAAAGTAAGATTGTGAATTTTGAATTGTTGATTATGGTTTCATCCTCAAAAGCCAAAAGTGTGATGAAGATGGACATGGTAAAACCAATTCCGGCTAAGAAACCAACACCAAGAATAGATTTCCAATTAATTTCATGAGGAAGCTGACAAATTTTAAGTTTTACTGCTAAAAATAAAGTGGTAATTATGCCTAAAGGTTTTCCAATAATAAGACCTAAAGCAATTCCGATACTATAGTTTTGTGTAATAATGGAATTAAAATCTGATCCAATGATTATAGCGGTATTTGCTAAAGCAAAAATAGGCATGATAATAAAAGAAACGGGTTTGTGTAAAAAGTGCTGTAAAACGTAAGAAGTAGATTTTTTTCCTCCATTACCAAAAGGAATTGCAAAAGCTAATAAAACACCAGTAATAGTAGCGTGTACACCTGAGTGGAGCATAAAAAACCACATAACAGCTCCACCAATTAAATAGGGAAGAAGTTTGTTTACTTTTAATCTATTTAAAACTAATAACAACGCAAAAACACCTAAAGAGATTAATAGATTAGTCCATAATATCGTTTTAGTATAAAAAACGGCAATAATTATAATAGCACCAAGGTCATCGATTACAGCTAGAGCTGTTAAGAATATTTTAAGAGAGGTAGGAACTCGATTTCCTAGTAATGATAATATTCCTAATGCAAAAGCAATATCGGTAGCAGTAGGAATTCCAGATCCTGACTGAGTGCTTGTATTAAAATTAAATATTAAAAAAATAGCAGCAGGAAAAATCATGCCACCGAGTGCTCCAAAAATTGGAGGTAATGCATCCTTGATGTTTGATAGTTCTCCTTTGTAAATTTCTCTTTCTAATTCTAAGCCAATTAATAAAAAGAAAATAGTCATTAAACCGTCATTAATCCAATGTTCAATTGTTAATCCAGCCAATACTGTGTCCAAAGAATTAATGTATGAATTTCCGAAACTTGAATTGGTAATACATAATGAAACAATGGTAAAAGCTATTAAAACTAATCCACCTGATTTTTTACTTTCAAAGAAATCTTTATATAATTTAGTTGCAATCATTTTTGTTGTATTGAATGCAGTTATCAGACAAGTATATTATCTAAGTAATAAAATAAAATTCAATTACATTTTATTTATTCTTCTTTAAAATTTTGTAATCCTCATAACAAGCACTAATAGCGTCCATAATTTGAAGGTCATTAGCTGTTTTGATAAAATATTCAGAGTAATTGCAATTTTCTAAAATCATTGGGATGTCGTCTTTATCAATTTCAAGCAATGTGGCTAAAGTGACTCTGTCAAATTTGGTAGCTAAAAGATTTCGAATAGTATCATCTTTTTTCATTGCCTTTAGCTTTTTCATTTCATTTGGTCGTTTTCCAAATACATTGTAAAGCAAATCCGCAGGATTAAAAATAGATCCCAAAACTTTTGAAACAGCACTAGGTGATTTATCACCAGCTTCATATCCAAGATTTAATCCAGAAATATTATAACGATAAGCATCACTTGCAACGGGGATGATTTTGGTATCTACTTCAACATACCCAGTTAAGTTATATTTTGAAACAACAACTTCCTCTAAGACATACGTTTTTTCGCTGAGATAAATTTTTGTGGTTATATCTTTTGCCCAGTCGTTTGTAACTTTAACTTTTACATTTTCATAACCTAAGTAAGTAAATAAAATGGTGTCATTCACTTTGGCCTCAATTTCGAATGTTCCGCTAGGAGAGGTAACTGTTCCTTTAACACGTGAGGCATTAATTACGTGAACATTACTAAGAGGTAGTTTGGTTTCGTTGTTGATAACAGTACCTTTAATGTTCGTCACGAGAGAATCCTTCTGCGCGAAACAAAATTGAGATAAGGTTAAAAAAAGAAAAACTACAAAATACTTCATCCTTAAAATATTGATTCAAAAATACGAATCTAAACATGATATTTTGTAGTTTTTTATAAATTTATA
>CAZCIV010000442.1:0-2531 GCA_964498595.1 uncultured Flavobacterium sp. | reverse complement strand
ACAAACGGAACGAAATGTTTAGCGATATTTTCAATAACAAGTAAAACGGGCGCATTTAATCGTTTTTAGCAAAAGTAATCAAGATTGGTTCAAAAAAATGATTTAAAATCGAAGTCATTGTAACAAGATTTGAAAATAATTTTCTTCGTTTACAAAGGTACTTTTATTACTTTCGCAAATGAAAATAATTCAAGTACCATGTTAAGTATATCTGAAGCTGCTCAAAAACTAAAGGTTACACCTCAACAAATAAGAAATTTATGTAGAGACGGAAAATTGAATGCGGTGAAAGTTGGTAGATCGTGGGTAGTTGATGAGGCTAGTTTAAAAAAATATTGTTCAGAGTCAAGCGCTGGCGTTGCTGAGGATAGACTTTTTTATGGATCGGATGTGTTAATTCGAGATGATAGACCAATTGTACTTAGTTTTTTTAGCGGAGCAATGGGATTAGATTTAGGCATTGAAAAAGCAGGCTTTCAAACTGTTTTCGTAAGTGAGATTGATAATGCCTGTAGAAAAACAATCGTTAAAAATAAGCCTAATGTTGCTCTTGTTGGTGATATCAGAGATTTTACATCTAAGGACGTAAGACGAATCTCTGGATTGACAGAATCTGAAGAAATAGATTTGGTTATTGGAGGTCCTCCTTGTCAAGCGTTTAGTACAGCAGGTAAAAGAAAGGGGTTCCAAGATGAACGAGGCAACGTTTTCCTTTCGTTTATTGACATGATAGTTAATCTTAAGCCAAAATACGCGGTAATTGAGAATGTTCGTGGTTTGTTATCGGCACCTTTAATTCACAGGCCACACTCAGATCGTAAAAGAAATGAAACCTTGAGGAACTTGGATGAGTTACCTGGCGGAGCACTCTACGAAATAATCAAAAGACTTAAAAATGCGGGATACGGTGTAAGCTTTAATCTTTACAACTCTGCAAATTTCGGTACTCCACAAAAGAGAGAACGTGTGGTCATTGTTTGTGCAAGAAATGGAGTTAGACCTCCTTATTTGGAGCCAACGCATTCTGAAAATGGAGATTATAATTTGCCAAAGTGGCGTACTTTTCGTGAAGCTGTTTGTGACTTGGATTTGAATGTGAGTGAATATATTTCTTTTCCTGAGAAAAGATTGAGGTATTACAAACTTATTAGCGCAGGGCAAAATTGGAGGAGTTTACCCATAGAAAAGCAAATTGAAGCAATGGGTAAATCTTATTATTCTGGTGGTGGTAAAACGGGTTTCTTAAGACGATTAAGTTGGGATAAACCAAGTCCAACGTTAGTGACACATCCAGCTATGCCAGCGACTGATTTAGCTCATCCAGAAGAGAATAGACCTTTAAGCGTTCAAGAGTATAAAAAGATTCAAGAGTTTCCGGACAACTGGGAAATTCAAGGAAGTGTTCTTGATAAATATAAGCAAATAGGAAATGCTGTTCCTGTTGGGCTTGGCTTTGCCATCGGAAGTTTGATTATGAAACTTTTAAAAAATGAAAATGTTAAAAATTTTTGCGACTTCCCATATTCCAGATATAGCCGTACAAACGATCTTGAATGGCTTGAGGATTATGAAAAATGTATGAAAAATGCTGCTAGGAAGATTTTAAGTAGCTCTTCCTTTTGAATTAAATTCCAAGAGTTTATTCCAATCTATATCGCCATTTGGTTTGAAAAAGTCATTCGCAAGTTCTCTTGTGAACAAATTAATTTTGCGAGCATAAGATTCTAAATATTGTTCGTTGTTTTCTTTAGCGAGATAACCAAGTGGACTTACAATTTCTTTATACAGATTTTCGTCACCAGATATAAATTCCCAAAATGCTTGACCACAGTATTTATAATAATCACCTTTTTGTTTGTAGCTATTTTGTTTTGTAGTTCTACCGTAACAACAACCGTTGATTGCCTGCACATTAACTTTAGCACCCGAAGTTTTTAGAATCTTTCTGGCTGTATCAAAATGATCGATCATTTTTTTTATTTGACTATCATTGCCCCAGTCCGGACCAGATTTGATTGAAACTAAATATCGTACATTATCCTTTTCAAATTCTAAATCTACGCCAGGAGTAGACGATTTTCTTCCCCCATAAACTTCGGAATTTATAAAAATTGCCAAGCCTTCAAGCCAATTTCCAAAAATACCCTCTTCGCTTGAAGAAATATACGCACTCACTAGGGCCTCAACCAATTCTTGTGCAGTTGTTATATTTTTTGCTTTAAACAAATAAGGGTTTTTTCGTTGTAAAACGGTTTTTAATTTCAATTGGTCAAGTTTTTCCAAACGTTTATTATGAAAATCACCTATGTTGTTTTCAACATAACTTTTTACAATTTCCAAATCCATTTTTAAAGTTTTAAATATCAAAATATGGTTAATGTCTGTTTTTCATTCATTTCCCGTTCCAGGTTGTGTTTCCAAGTCCTCTGAACCCTTCTTTTTTTCATCCTCTTTTTCCTGATTCTTCAATTCTTTTTCCATGTTGCGGCGGTATCCGAAAATGTATCCGATCTGGATCTCATGTGCTCCCG
>CAZCIV010000441.1:0-2545 GCA_964498595.1 uncultured Flavobacterium sp. | reverse complement strand
ATGTAAAACCAATGGTTTTCGCTGGTATTTATCCTGTTGATACAGAAGATTACGAGGATTTACGTGCTTCGATGGAAAAATTACAATTGAATGATGCTTCATTGGTTTTCCAAGCGGAGAGTTCGGCGGCTTTAGGATTTGGTTTCCGTTGTGGATTCTTAGGAATGTTACACATGGAAATTATCCAAGAACGTTTAGAGCGTGAGTTTGATATGACCGTTATTACTACAGTTCCTAACGTTTCGTACCATGCATTTACTAAAAAAGAGCCTGATACGATTTTAATTGTTAATAATCCTTCGGATTTACCAGAACCTTCAAAATTAGATAGAGTAGAAGAACCATATATCAAAGCAACCATCATTACAAAATCAGATTTCGTAGGAAACGTAATGAGTTTGTGTATTGAAAAACGTGGATTAATTACAAATCAAACGTATTTAACAACTGAACGTGTTGAATTGAATTTCGATATGCCATTAGCGGAAATCGTATTTGATTTTTATGATAGATTAAAAACCGTTTCTAAAGGATATGCTTCTTTTGATTACCATCCAATAGGAATGCGCGAATCAAAATTAGTCCGTTTAGATGTGTTATTAAATGCACAGCCAGTAGATGCGCTTTCGGCTTTAATTCACGAAAGTAATGCTTACAACATTGGTAAAAAAATGTGTGAGAAATTAAAAGAATTAATCCCAAGACAGCAGTTTGATATTCCAATTCAGGCTGCAATCGGAGCAAAAGTTATCGCTCGTGAAACTATTAAAGCATTAAGAAAAGACGTAACAGCAAAATGTTACGGAGGAGATATTTCTCGTAAACGTAAACTTTTAGAGAAACAGAAAAAAGGTAAAAAACGTATGCGTCAGGTTGGAAACGTAGAGATTCCTCAAGAAGCATTTATGGCTGTTTTGAAACTTAACGATTAAAAATAAGTCATATAATTAACAAAAAGTTTGAATATTATTTAATGTTCAAACTTTTTTTGTTTTAATAATATTTGATTTGCCTTTTTTGATTATATTTATATCAATGATTTTAAACCCCATAAAAATCTTGAAAAACTTACTTTTTATATTCGCCTTTTTGTATTCAACGTGTATTTTTTCTCAAGGAATAACAGTTGATAATACTACTAATACGCCAGCAGATTTAGTTAATTTGTTACTTGGTAATTCATGTGTTGAAGTTTCAAATATTTCGGTTTCTTCCACTCAAGCGGTGGCTTATTTTAATCAAAATGGATCTAGTTTTCCAATTTCTGAAGGTATTATTATTAGAAACGGAGTGGCGACTTTTACACAAGGTCAATATACAGGGGCAAACTTAAGTAGTTCTGTTACCAATTCAGGAGATGCATTTTTACAAAACTTGAGTGATACTAATGGAGGAACAAGTCCAATAGTAAATGCCGAATTTTTAGAATTTGATTTTATTCCCCTTTCGAATAGTTTTAGTTTTAATTTCTTGTTTGCTTCTAATGAGTATGGTTTTTATCAATGTGAATTCAGTGATGTTTTTGCTTTTGTTTTAACCGATTTGTCTACAGGAATTTCAACAAATTTGGCAGTGATTCCGGGTACGAGTACACCGGTTTCGGTTACTACCATTAGAAATAGTTTTTATAATGATCCTTCGAGTCCGAATAATAGTTGCGCTTCTGTATATCCGACTTTTTTTGGGACATATAATGTTGGAACTCCAACATCAGCCTTAAATATGAGAGGGCAAACAGTGGTTATGAATGCTTCATCAGCTGTAGTCCCAAATACACCTTACAGAATTCGCTTAGTAATTGGTGATTATGCCAACACGGGTTTTGATTCCGCAGTTTTTATAGCAGCAGGAAGTTTTACTACTACTTTAGATTTGGGTCCAGATCAGATTATTTGTTCGGGAGATGAAGTTGTTTTGGATACCAATTTAGATAATACCTTTACTTACACTTGGTACGAAAATGGATTTCCAATTCCAGGGGAAACCAATCCTTCTTACACCGTTACTCATGCTGGAGCTTTCACTGTTGAGGCAGTTAGAGGTACTTGTACGATTACAGACACTATTGTATTTACTGATTTAGCAGTAACTAATCCGTCTGATTTATTAACGTGTAATACGGGGGTAGCTACTTACAATTTTGATCTTACTACAAACAACGAGGGGGCTTTAGGAATAGATGCAGCTATTTATGATGTTTTTTACTATGAAACTCCTGCTGATATAATAGCTAATAATCCAATTCCAAATGGAAATTTGACTTCTTACCCAAGTGCAGGTGCTCAAACAATTTACATTAAAATATTCAATACGATTTCAGGTAATTTTTGTGATGCTGAATATCCTTTTGATTTGATTGTTAATAATGCCGCTGTTGCAACTCCACCTAATCCAATATCGGTTTGTGAAGAACAAGGGAATACGAATTATGCTTTTACAAATACTACAACAAATGAAGTTTTAAATGGGCAATCGTCTACAAATTATACAGTAACTTATCATAATTCTTTAGGCGATGCTGCTTCAGGAACTAATCCTATAATTT
>CAZCIV010000440.1:0-2556 GCA_964498595.1 uncultured Flavobacterium sp. | reverse complement strand
AAGACCGCACGCATTTTACCCTTTTAGAAAAACTACCCAAGTTTTACCACGAAGCTAAAAACCGTGAGGCTTTATTAAAATTGATTGAGAAATTGAAAAAGAAGTAAGTATGCGATTAATAGTTATCTTATTGCTGAGTTTTGTAACTACACATATTCAAGCTCAAAAGCTACAACAATTCACTTTTCTGGTTAAGTTATCCGATGTAAATGAAAACTTTTCAGGATCCAAAAAGATAGAATATACCATTTATGACCTCAACGATATCCTTTGGAGAGAAACCCATAACAACGTTATCATTGCCAATGGAAATTATGAAGTAAAGTTGGGGAGCATCACCGCTTTTCCCATAAACTTGTTTAAAACGGATGTTATTGAACGAACAGTAGTCATAAAGGTAGACGACATCACTCAAGGCTTTTTCCGTTTGCCCGATTTTACACAAAACAACAGTGTATTTAACGGCAAAACACTAACGGTAGATTTCGGAAAATATGGTAAAGAAATTGATTTTGATGAGATAAAAGCAGAAGAAGACTTTCAAGTGTATGCAGCCTTGGGAGTATCTCTAGAAGGAAAAAATGTGTTACCAGATAATGATGAATCAGGACTTTATTACATATACGAAAAGATTCTAGCAGATTTTGCGAAAGCAGATATTAATAAAGATGGTGAAGATTTATTTATAAACAAGATTATCGCATATACATGCAAATGCTTCTCATGTATTGTTTTCGACACTTACAGATCAGAAAAAAAAAAAGTTAACCTGATTAAAGTTGCCGTAGCAACTTTAAACTGGGAGTTTCTTAATCAAGTTCTTAACCTTTATCATTTTCCTTTGAACAATATTGATTCTATAGACAAAATGAATATTCTTGATTATATGTACGAAGATGTCAATTACTACAAAAAGCAAGATCCAAATGGATCTACTTTAAAAGAACTTAGTAAGTATTACCAATTATTTAAAAAAGCAGGTGCTCGCCATTACAAATACCCATCCACCACAACTATTGAATAAAAACATGAAAATACTGAAATGCACTTTAATCGCATTAATGGTAGTTGTTTATACCAATCTTTTGGCTACTACCAATCCACTATCACCCAACATGGTTTTTGTAAAAGGAGGTTCATTCATTATGGGCAATGGTGCCGAAGATAAAAAATGGGCACATGCCGAAACGGTTGTTGATTTTAGCATGAGTCGCTACGAAGTAACCGTAGGCGAATACAAAACTTTTTGCAACGCAACCAATAGAGTCATGCCCGAAGCACCCTATTGGGGTTGGAACGACCAACACCCAATGGTAAATGTTTCTTACAATGATGCGGTTGCCTATTGCCAATGGCTGAGCAAAACCTTGGGCGTTACTTACCGCTTGCCCACCGAAGCCGAATGGGAATTTGCAGCCAACGGTGGCACACAATCCAAAGGCTACACCTATGCCGGTAGCAACGACATCAACCAAGTGGCGTGGTATTACAAAAATGCCAACTACCAAATGCAAGCCGTAGGACAAAAGAAACCCAACGAACTCGGGCTTTTTGACATGACAGGCAATGCCTGGGAATGGTGCAGCGATTGGTATGTGGGCACTTCTGTAGCAGGTAAAATAACAGAAGGTACCCACCGTGTACTTAAAGGAGGCAGCAGTATGAGTTTTGAAACCAACAGCACCAACATACAACGCAATTACAGAGCGACTAATCGTGCCATTTACAGTGCTGGATTTCGGATAGTAACCACCGCCAAAATAACGGCTAGTGCAACACCAATTTCCAAAGCCAATCCAAAAGCTGAATATTCTGAATTTAAGTGTAATACCAAATTAACAGGATATGCAAAAGTTTGCCGCACACTTGAAACAAATGGAACAGTAGAAGACGAAGAATCCCTATACACTTATGAGTATGAACAAGAATTAGCCCGATTAGCCCAAGCCGATTATGAAGCCGACGGTGATATTTTCTTTATAGAAAAAATTCACTTGTATGTTACCCGGTGTTCCTGCTGCTTGGTTTGTGATACTATTCGAACTTCTAAAAAAGAAATCTCACTACTCAAAGTTGCGGTTGCAACAGGAAATCTAGATTTTTTCGAACGAGCAGTTACGGTGTATCGTTATCCGTTAGATGTGGTAGATGAAATCGACGGGATGAATATTGTGGATTATGTATATGAGGATTTAGAGTTTTGGAAGAAGAATAATCCAAAAAGTAATGAAACTGTAAAATCAAAGAAAATGTTTGACATCGTCAAAAAAGCGGGAGGCAAATTCCATAAATACAAGCAATTGAATTAATGATAAAACTGAGAAATTATGAGTAAAATAAGTATAATCACCTTCGTTTTTATGTTGAAATTTTCTGTTTACGCCCAAAAAGCAGATACAACGTACTATCCAGCTGGCCAAATCAAAAGCGTTGGCGTTCGCAATTTAGAATCGAAAAAAACCGGCGAATGGCGCACGTACTTTGAAAATGGTCAAGTAAAGTCCATTATTCAATACCAAAACGGGACAGAACATGGAAAATGGATTACGTATTTTG
>CAZCIV010000439.1:0-2566 GCA_964498595.1 uncultured Flavobacterium sp. | reverse complement strand
AGAGAAAAAATTAAAAAACTGATTATCAAGTATTTACAAAAAAAAAAGTTCCCAAAGTTGTATATTAGATGTTACCCCATACTAAAACATAATTTACATAAAAATGTCTAAAAATGTAAATTATATTTTACTTAGTACAAATTTTATTGTAAATATTGTTTTAGGAAACATAAAATTATGTTTACCTTTACGCTATCAAAAATGTAAACATAATTTACTGATATGGACTCAAATTCGTACAATAAAATTACGGAATACAAAGCTAATAAGCGAAATCCTTTCATAGATGAAACAATAACCCATGTAGAAGTTGGTAATAAAATGGTTATGGTTACACATAAAGACCATGACTTACTGATTGGGTCTGATGGTGATGTCAAAGGTCATACAATATTAGCTGTTAAAAAGAAAGTTGATAAAGCACAATTTATGAAGGTTTACTATGAAGCCTTTCGCAATTTGTATGATTTGTCGAAATCAGCAATTAGAATTTTCGGCTTTATAGCAGAAGTTGTAAAAGATACTCCCAATAAAGATACTTTCATGATTGATTTTGAATTATGTAAGGTTAACACAGGATATAGCAGAAAAACTATTAACTCGGCATTAGCAGAACTAATAGGAAATAAATTTATCGCTAGAGGGCCTAACCCTTACATATATTTCCTCAATCCAACCATATTTTTCAATGGTGATAGGTTGACTCTATTGGAGACTTATGAGATAGAAGAAACTTCTAAAAGAATTGCAATAGACTGAAATAAGGATGTTTGTTTTAGTGATGGATTTTCTTTCATGCTCTCCATTTCCAAGTGTTTGGCTTGTCAATATGTCGGCTTTGCAAAAACATCTCTTCAACATTCTCAATAAAAAAAGCGCATAACTTCTGTTATGCGCCTAAACTCTTGTTTAACGGAGTTTGCCTATCCTTACGGTTGCTTCCCAGCAGAGCCGCTGACGTTCGGCATACAAATATCACAAGTTAATTTTACACTAACAAAGTTTTTTTAGCATATTTTTGTTGTGCCTACAATTTTATATGTAGGCACAACGTTTTTATAATGTAGGCACAACTAACGTGTCAAAATGTAGGCACAACGTTTTTATAATGTAGGCACAACTAAAAACAAAACTATGGTAACAGGTATTATTAATTTCAAAGGTGGAGTGGGTAAAACTACTACTACTATTAACTTAGCCGCTGGTTTAAAGAAATTAGGCCAAAAGGTTTTAGTGATTGATACAGATGCTCAGGGCAATGTCACAAACTCAATCGGATTGCAATATGAAGATGATGACAAGGTGATTACAACTGCATCACTTATGCAAAATCAAAGGATAGACCCTATATCTGCTGTTAAGCAAGGAAAATACTTTGATTTTATTCCTAACAACGTTTTTGCATATGCAAGAACAAACGGAATAGCTGATAGCCAAATTTTAACAAGGGTCGTTGAACGATTAAAGCCTTACTACCACCACATAATCATTGACACACCTCCTTACTTAGGTTTGGATACAGCCAACGCTATTGCTGCAAGTGATGTAATGGTCATTGTTACAGATTTTTCCAAAGGGAGCCTTACAGGTATCAAAGTCTTAATGACTGTTTTAGATTCATGGCATGATAGAAGAATAGCGGATAACTTCCGAAATAAGCCTAAGACAGTTTTATTTACCAAATATCAATCGAGAACCATTATTAGCCAGCAAGTATTGAATAAAGTTGAAAACTCATCTGATATGGGGCTAATTTTGGCTGAAAGAATACCACAAACAGTGAAAGTAGTAGAAGATGGTTATGTAGGTATTCCTACCGTAATAAATAGCCCAAGAACAATAGCAGCTAAAGAATACATGGAATTGTGTAAAACATGGATAAAAGCACAATCAGAAGGAGTTTTAAATGGGAAGAAGTACCATATCAAACTAAAAAAATAATGGGCAAGAAAAAAGACTTATTAGGAGATTTTGAGTTTAAAAAACTCAATAACCTATCCAATGGATTGGAGATACCCATATCTAATCCATTAAAACAATCAGTCAGTCAAGCTAAAACTGAAGAAAAGGTAATTCTACAATCACAGGCAATAAAGCAGCCTGACAAGCCTAAAAAAGGCCGAAAAGCAGAAGTTAAACTACCTGAATTTGATTATAGAAATAAAGAGGTGAAAGCGATGGTAAACGTTTTGCCTACTGCTAAGGCTGAAAAGAGGGTTACTTCCACCAAAGACTTAGGTTTTAACAAAGAAGAATTTGGCTCATTACAATCAAAGGAGGAAAGAGTCACTTACTTAGCTATGCGTGGTTGGAGCTTGAAAGTTGAGAAAAGAAGAAACGCGATGTTTCACTACGCAACAAAATATATCAATCGGAAGAAACAGAGAATTTACCTGGGGCCGGTTGCGTCAAATTAAACACTTGGAAACGGAGAGTATGAAAGAAAATCCATCACTAAAACAAACATCCTTAAAAAGTGGGCTTTTTAGGGGGGGAAAATAACCTAAGAAGAGAGAAAAAATTAAAAAACTGATTATCAAGTATTTACAAAAAAAAAAGTTCCCAA
>CAZCIV010000438.1:0-2573 GCA_964498595.1 uncultured Flavobacterium sp. | reverse complement strand
GTGGTTTTGGTAAAGTTCATGCGATTATTTTAAAACGTGATGCGCCAAAACATTCTGCACATCATACACATTTACTGATTTATTGAATTGTTTCACGATACTTGGATGAGCTTCGCTTGAAACCCAAATTTTCAATTCGGCTTCTAAGTCAAAAGTACCTGCTGTTTCAACACTAAAGCGTGAAATACTTTTGTAAGTAATCGATTTATACTCAACTTTACTGCCTGTAATTCCTTGTTTTTCAATCAAAATTAATCGCTTGTTTGTAAAAATAAAGGTGTCACGAATCAGTTTGAAACCTAATTCGATTTCTTCTCCAGTGATTAATAATTTGCCGTAATCTTTTACTAAAGTTTCTTGATTTACAGCACCTGCATTTCCAAGTAAAGCAGAAAAAATCCCCATATTAATATTTTTTTATGTTCTTCAAATTTAAGTAAAAACTACTTATGTTTTGTGTTGAATTATAATTAATGTGAATGTCCCATTTCAATCACAAATGCTAATGCAAATCCAATCACAATCATGGTAATTTTTGCCAAATTGAATTTATGTCCTTCGTTACTTTCAAAAATGATAGTGGATGAAATATGGAATAAAATTCCCACTACAACTGCTGAAATTTCTTTCGCATAATGTTGGGCAAAATGCATTTTTTCGGCTAAAAAAGTTCCCATTGGAGTCATTAAAGCGAAAGTGAACATAAACGCAAAAATCATCATTTTGTTCATCTTGGCATTCACAAAAAACAAAGTCAAAATAATAGCAATAGGTAAGTGGTGAACCGCAATTCCGTATGCTAAATTGTGATTGTTGTGAATTGGAAAACCTTCTAGCAAGGCGTGAATGCACAAACTAATAAACAATAACCAGGGAATGTGATGCAATTCATTGTGTTCGTCGGTATGCACATGAACGTGACCGTGTTCAGCTCCTTTTGAGAAAAACTCTAATAAAATTTGGAACAAAATTCCAATCATAATGAAAACACCAACAGGCAAAATAGCATGCGTTTCTTCTCCTTCGTGAACGTGGTTGTGTCCTTCGCTGAATAATTCGGGAAGTAAATGTAAAACCGTTAGCGAAAGTAAAAATGCACCACTAAACGCCAATAACAATTTGATGTTTTTCTTTTTTTGTGGTTTTAAAAGTAACGCGAATAAAAAGCCAATAATTACGGCCGAAAAGGTGATGATATATTGCATTATTTAAAAATCATAATTAAACGTTCTGATTGGTTTTTATAGAATTTTCGCAATTTATAATCGCCAAAAATATCCAAAAGATAAATGCCAGCTTCTTCCATCATTTTTTCGAAATCTTCTAATCGAAGCGCTTGCACTCTTTCGATGAAATGATAGTTTTTGCCTTCATCTTCGAATGAAATTTCTTTAAAAATATGGCCGTCTTTATAATAACGTTGGATATGAAAATCAATTCCATCAACTGTTTTTATCTCATCAGCAACTAAATTCTCAACTACATAATCCGCATTCATAAAATCGATAACAGCAAAACCGGTTTCGGTTAAACTATTGTGAATGGCTTTGATGGTTTTGTAATTGTCGGCATCATCTTCAAAATAGCCAAAACTAGTGAACAAATTGAAAATCGCATCGTATTTTTCGTTACACATTTCACGCATATCGTGTACTTTGAAATGCAGTTTTTCGTTGGAAAATTGCGAGGCTTCTTTAATACTGTTTTCCGATAAATCAATTCCGGTTACATCAAATCCTAACGAATTCAAATAAATCGCATGACGACCTTTTCCACAAGCCAAATCTAAAATTCTTGAATCTTCTGGAAGGTTTAAATAATGTGTTAAATTGTCCATTAACAACTGCGCTTCCTCATCGTTACGTTCTTTATATAAGATGTGATAGTATTTAGTATCAAACCAAGATTCGAACCAGTTTGAAGAAGACGAATTGTTTGAAGTTTGTTGTATATTGTTGTTATCTGACATTTAAACGAGATTGATATCTTTCAACTTGCAAATTTAATGTATTTTTGCACAAGAATATCTTAATTATTGATATTGCAATTTATTTTTGCAATTGAACTTGAATTTGAAGAATGGAAAATTTTAAAATGACGGCCAAAACCTTCTTTGGTTTTGAAGAAATATTAGCCAAAGAATTACAACTTTTAGGCGCTCAAAAAGTCGAAATTGGAACACGTGTAGTGAGTTTTATGGGTGATAAAGGTTTTATGTATAAAGCCAATTTAGCTTTAAGAACTGCATTAAAAATATTGAAACCAATTAAAACTTTTAAAGCTTTTAACGATAAAAGTTTGTACGAAGGCATCAAAAAAATCGATTGGACAGATTATTTAAACGAGCATCAAACCTTTTTAGTTGAAACTACTTTGCATTCGGAGCATTTTAATCACAGTCAGTTTGTGGCATTGAAGACGAAAGATGCAATAGTTGATCAATTTCGTGAATTGAATGGCAAACGTCCAAGTATCGACAAAGATTTTCCAGATTTACAAATTCATGTACATATTGATAGAGATACGGTTACAGTTTCATTAGATACTTCGGGCGCTTCACTGCATCATAGAGG
>CAZCIV010000437.1:0-2580 GCA_964498595.1 uncultured Flavobacterium sp. | reverse complement strand
GATTTAGTGGTTTTAGCGGCTTTTGGTTCTGGATTTACTTGGGGAAGTGTGATTATACGTTGGTAATAATTTTTTAAAGTTTTTTTAATAGTCGATTTAATTTTTTTTATAAATTTATCCAGAAATTTACCTTTTAAAATAGCAATACTATGGCACGTAAAGTAGTTCACAATGAAGGTCAAGCAAGATTGTTTGAAAATAAATTTTTAGAAATGTTAACTAAAACGCACCCATTAATTATTTGGGGAGTTTATATTCCGATTTTAGTGTACTTAGTTTATAGAGCCAATGTGGTGTATGAGATTTCAGGCATGACCATTTTATTACTTTTTGTTTCTGGTATGCTGTATTGGACATTTTTTGAATATATGGCGCATCGCTATTTGTTTCATATGGTAAGTGATAATATTAAAACTCAAAAAGTAGCTTATATTCTTCATGGAAATCACCATGAATATCCTAGAGATAGAACGCGTTTGTTTATGCCTTTAGTGCCAAGTTTGATTTTGTCAACAACTCTTTTTGGTTTGCATTATTTGATTTTAGGTGATTACAATTGGGCATTTTTTCCTGGGTTTATGTTGGGATATCTTTTGTATGCTTCTACTCATTATGCAATTCATGCTTTTGATCCGCCATTTAAGTTCATGCAACCGTTATGGAGAAATCATCAAATGCACCATTATCGCGACGAACATTTAGGATACGGAGTGAGTAATACTTTTTGGGATAGAGTTTTTGGAACGACGTTCGATTTAAGAAAACACAAAGAAGATTCAGAAAAAGCAAAAGCATTAAAATTTTAAGATAAAAAAAACTCGGAGCTTCAACTCCGAGTTTTTTGTTTTTAGAACATTCCGCCACCACCTTGGGTTTCATTGGCATCACGTTGTTTGCGCTGTAACGCTCTGTTTTTTCCGCCTCCAAACATATAATTGAATCCAATGTAAAAAGTTTGGCTTTCCCAATAAAACGCTCCGTATTGTCTGTAAGGAACGTCGCCATCAAAAGCAAAACGCATGTTTTCAAAAACGTCATTCAAACGTGCTGTAATTGTACCTTTTCCTTTTAAGACATTATAAGTAGCACCAAAATCCATTTTGTACATCGGTTTACGTGTGTATTGTAAACTTAAATCTTGACCTCGGTACATTCCAAATAATTGGAAACGTAAATTTTCTGTAGCCGTGAAATTGTTGTTCAATCTAGCATTAAAGTTGGTTACATCAACCGCTGCATTTTCAAAATCGCCAGTTTCTCCGTTTTGAACCGTTCCTTTCACGGTTTTGAAATACACATCAGCACTTGCGTTAACCGACCACCATTTGGTAAATTTCAAATTTCCAGAAGTTTCAAATCCAAAAGCATCATTGTTGTCGAAATTATCGTAAGATAAAATCGTTCTGTTTGGATTGTTTGGATCAACGAAAACCACTCTTGAAATTTCATCCGAAATTCTTCTATAAAAAACACCACTCGTAATCGAACCAATTTTAGTTCCGCGCGTATAATTGATTTCAAACGAGTTGGTATATTGAGGCTCTAATGTTGGATTTCCTCTAGATTCCATGATAGGTGTCGTCCATTCTCTAATTGGATTTAACTGACCAATACTTGGACGGTCAACACGTCTCGAATAATTTAAATTAAAGGAGTTTTTATCGTCTTTAGTGTATGTTAAAAAAGCCGAAGGATAAGCCGTAAAAATATCATCCGTTACGTTTTCAGTATCGGTGTAAGCTGGATTGGTTTCTTCAATTTTAAATGTTGCATCAAAGTCAAAATATTCCAAACGAACCCCTAATTGTCCGCTCCATTTGCCCATTTGTTTGCCAATATTAGCATAAGCAGAGTGAATGTTTCTTTTGTAATCGAAATTGCTATTTGCAATATTGGAAGTCATAACATCGTTTAAGGAACTTTCTGTACCTTGAATTCTCGTTTCCACACCTAACTCAAGTTTGGCAGTTTCCGTAATCGGATTTACATAATCAGCATTGAATTGAAAATAATCCGTTACCCCTTCTACGATATTCGTTCTTTCACTGTATTCAATTGGATTATATGTGGTTTCGTCGTAAAAAGTGTTTTCATCACTTTTGGTGTGAGAATAATTCAATTGCAATTCTAAATTTTCATCTTTTTTATCAAAATCATGTTTGAAAACTACATCATAAGTTTGGTTTCTATTTTCATTTTGAGTGTTGAATAACTGTTTAGTATTTCTATTTGTCAAAGGGTCATAAAACGTAACTGTGCTTAATCCATCACCATTCGAATCAGTTAAATTTTGATTGGTATAAGCCGAAAGCGTATTTTTTTCATTGATGTAATAATCCATTCCCAATTTTAGAATGTGTGAATTGTTTTTATTTCTAAAATTGAAATCTTGTCTGTTTTCAAAATCGGTTTTTTCGCTTTCTACATAACCATTGTTAGCGTTTATTCCATGGTTGAATCCGTAATTCGTATAGAAATTTACTTTACCTACTCGGTAATTCATATTCAAAGCGGAGTTCGTTTTAGGAGTAATTCCAAAAGTAACTCCAGTGTTGATAGAACCATTAAAACCATCTTGTG
>CAZCIV010000436.1:0-2580 GCA_964498595.1 uncultured Flavobacterium sp. | reverse complement strand
CATACAACACTAAGATATTGATTAAAAGTGTTGCGTTAGTTTTCTGAAACGGCGATAGCATTACTGGTAACGTTTTGCGTGTTGCCGCAGTTGGCGATTTCGGAGCACTTCACTGTCAACCTGCACAAAAGTTTGATAGGAGCACTCAGCTTCAATTTTGCACGTCACCGCCAATTGAGGCAACACGCTGTTATAGGGCGTTTTTCTTACGGATTCAACCATTCGTCTGCTGGTTTGGTAATAAGTCTTGCGTCAACATAAGCCATATCCATTGATAAGATGGTCTTGCCTCTATATATTTTTCGTGCATCGTCTCTGTCAACCACTAATGCTAAGTCTGCAATTCCCTCGTCATTGGTTAATACAAGCGGTAAAAGAAGTTGGATTTTATTGTCATACCAATGTGGAATTGCTATTTTATAGTTGCGCTGAATTAGTCCTTTTAAGGATTGTATTGAGCCATTAATAACATTTTCAGCCATTCGTAAATTTCCCCGAAGAACTTCAGGAAGCCTTTCTTCGTTATGTTTTAGAAAATGGTCAAGGTTGGGTTCAATGGTATATTCAGTATTAAATACAAGGTCATTAACATCGGTGATGTATTTTGCAAGTTCAGGTAATGGATGGAACGGCTCTAATTTTTCTGAGTAAGAGTCGCAAAACGCGTAGAGTGTCCAGTCGGGTTGATTCCGTTCTTCTGCTTGTTTATTTTTGAAAAAGGAAGCAAAAATGTCTTTACCTCTTGGTGTCTGTAATCCTGTATTGAAACAGGCTTTATCCTTTTCCTTTGAGTATTTGATTTTATTTTCGTCTTGCAAGCGAAGAAACGTATAGTTCAAATAATTTGTCAATATGGGAAAAGATTGGTTTTCATATTGACTAATAAATTCCTGCCGTTTGAAATCCCATTCCTCTGTCTTTGCGATATGAGCGAGTTTTTCAAAAGGTGTTTCCCAAGTTTCACCTGCCTGTCCGTTGTATGGAAAGTGAGCAAACACCTCTCTTGGGTTTTGGTCTTTAAATCGTTTGTTAAGTGACTTGTATTTCATCTTTTTTGTTTTTATAAGTGTTATTAATCAATGTTCCAGTAAGCATCGGGGTCTCCGTCAAATACATCATCAATATCTTGGTCGCTCCAACCTTCAACGTCTTGTGCATACGACCCATTATAATTCTCGTATGTTGATTCTCGTTCATAATAGTCGTCATTGCCGTCATCTTGATCTTGTTCGGCTTCCCAATTTGTGTATTTGTCGGTAAGTTTTTGTTTGCCCTCTTCGGTCAAGGTAAAGTCTGGTTTTATAGCTTTTATTTCTTCAACCACTTCGTCAGAAATATAAAAGTGGTCAAGATTAATAGCACACCAGTCCAAGTAAGATGGTTGAATGTCCAAAATGTCTTTTACGGTTTTGCCCTCATACTTTCCAAAAGTGAATTCAGTGTCAAGATTGTAAAATTTCATATTGTGTCGTCTTTTAAAATGCCCTATAACGTTTTGCCAACAGGCGAAGTTGCGGCCGTTGGAACCGAGTAGTCTCTGCCGAGGAAAAACAAAGCATAACCGTTTGCTTTTGCTAACTTATAAAAAAAGGAAAAGCAAACCGGTTTTGCGTTAGGAAATTTAGACGTTCAACCACCGGAATCCAGCAATTTAGCCTGTTGGCGGTTGTGTGCAGTTATGGTAAGATAAGTTCAAAATCTAAATGGAAAATTTCTTTTACGATCTCTGCGATTCTATACGAGTTTTCCCAACCCCCGCAACATTCTGGACTCAAACAAAAAGTAAAAACCGCAACACGGTCACTAAATAAACGCAGAAGTGAGATCAAATCTTTGACGTACTTATCTGAAAACAATTGTATTTTTTGGTCGTCAAAACTATCTCCAAAGAAAAAATCTATGTCGACATTTACAATCCATTGAGGGTCGCCTTGATCTTGATCAACCATATAATCTAGGTTATGGAGTAAATTATATGTTTCTAGTTCATCGGTAATAAAATTCGCAAGCCTGTTTCCCATTTTATGGGTACAAAATACTTTTTCATTAAATAGGTTTGGATATAAAATATTTAAATTACCAATGTAGTTATCCCATCTAAACATTGGGCAATTTTGACTATTCCCTATTGGTTGCCTTAAATCTAAGTATTGCTGTAAGCTGAGTGTATGAAGTTCAATGCCGCGATTAATAATTTCGGTCTGCATTGTTTGTGGAAAATCTAACAAATCGAAATGGCGGTCAATATGCAATAAGTTATAGGTCCGTCCTACATCAATTGTATCCAACCACGACCAACCTGCGGCCAAGTGGTTATCCATGATGTAGATTTTATCTGATTTGTAAAGAAAATTCAAATTTTCATTTGTAGATTCTTGTAGCGGATTGTTTTGATGTTTTATCCACATAGTTTGATATAATTGCACACAACGTTTCGCGGCTACACGTCCGTTGCGGCCAATTTACTGAAAAAGATAAAGCGAAAGAGAATTTTCCCGAACTGAGTAGTTTCTGCGGAACGAAATACCAGCAATGGCGTGTAGCCGCTGTTACCGGATGGCGCTTTTTTTTATACAAACC
>CAZCIV010000435.1:0-2580 GCA_964498595.1 uncultured Flavobacterium sp. | reverse complement strand
TAGTTTTTATTGCTTTATTGCTCGCCAATAAAGGAAAAGTCTTTTTCTTGCAAAAGAGACCCGGAAAAAACGAGGAAATTTTTAAAATCATCAAGTTCAGAACCATGAACGATAAAAGAGATGCTCAAGGGAATCTCTTACCAGATGAAGAACGATTAACCAGCATTGGTAAATTAGTAAGAAAAACTTCTTTAGACGAAATCCCACAACTCATCAATGTGCTACTAGGAAACATGAGTCTCATAGGACCTAGACCGCTACTTCCAGAATACCTCCCACTTTATAATGATTTTCAAAAAAAAAGACATCACATAAAACCTGGCATTACAGGTTGGGCACAAATTAATGGAAGAAATGCTGTAGAATGGGAAAAAAAATTCATGTTTGACGTTTGGTATGTAGAAAATCTGAGTTTTTTGCTTGATTTACAAATAATGTTCTTAACTTTGAAAAAAGTGCTTAAATTAGAAGGGGTAAATCGAGAAGGAGAAGCTACTAATATTGCTTTTAAAGGAAATGAATAGTATAGTTTTATACGGTGCAGGTGGTCACGCCAAAGTAATTTATGATATCATTTTATCAAATGATATGCTCTTAGAATATCTGGTAGATGACAATCCTCCTGCTGATTTTTTTCATCACCTCGAAATTTACAAACCTACAGAAGAATTGCTCAGAAAACACAAAGTTATTGTTGCTGTGGGAGATGCCAAAGCAAGAGAAAAAATTGTGAATAAACTTCATGGAATTTGCGATTTCGAAACCCTAATTCACAGAAGCGCTTTTGTCTCTAGATTCTCAGAATTAGGAGACGGAACAGTAGTTATGCCGCAAGTTTGTGTAAATGCAGAAGTGAAGATAGGAAACCATTGCATTATCAATACAGCATCGGTAATTGAACATGACTGTGTTATTGAAGATTTTGTACATATTTCTTCCACAGTAACTTTGGCGGGAAATATCACCATAAAAAAACGTGCGCAGATAGGTATTGGAGCAAGAATTATCCCTGGAGTAACCATTGGCGAAGATGCAATTGTTGGTGCGGGTGCAGTGATTATAAAAGATGTTCCCGCTGGAGCTACTGTGGTAGGGAACCCGGGTAAAATTATTAAATTGAGTGAATTAGGTGAACAATAAGTCTAAAATATGGCTTTCTTCTCCGCACATGAGCGGGAATGAAATGAAATATATTCAAGAAGCATTTGATGGGAATTGGATTGCTCCTATAGGTCCTAATGTAGATGGCTTCGAAAAAGACTTAGAAAATTATCTGGGACAGGAATCTCATGTAGCAGTAGTCTCTACAGGTACTGCCGCATTGCATTTGGCATTAGCAATGTTAGGAGTAGAAAAAGATGACTTTGTCATCTGTCAATCCCTTACTTTTGCCGCGTCAGCTAATCCTATTATTTATTTAGGTGGAATACCCGTTTTTGTAGACAGTGAAAAAGATACCTGGAATCTCTGTCCTAATGCAGTAGAAGAAGCCATTAAAAGTTGTATTGAAAAAGGAAAAAAACCGAAAGCCATTATTACGGTTTGCCTCTATGGTATGCCTTATAAAGTAGATGAAATAAAAGCCATTTCAGAAAAATATAACATTCCTATCATCGAAGATAGTGCCGAAGCATTAGGAAGCACTTTTAAAGGTCAAAAATGTGGAACATTTGGAGATATTTCTGTCTTGAGTTTTAATGGAAATAAAATCATTACCACTTCTGGAGGTGGTGCATTAGTGCTCAAAGAAGAAATTTTTAAACAAAAAGCAGTTTTTCTTTCTACTCAAGCCAAAGATGACGCACCACATTATCAGCATTCTATTGTAGGATACAACTATAGATTAAGCAATGTTTGCGCAGGAATAGGGCGAGGTCAGATGGAAGTGATAGACCAAAGGGTAGCAGAGAGAAGAGCTAATCACGAGTTTTATAAAAATATTTTCAAAAATCAGGAAGGAGTAGAACTATTTACTGAACCATCAGAAGAATACCAATCTAATCATTGGCTTAATGCAATCATTATACACCCTGAAAAAACCGGAAATAAAGATAGAGAGTTCTGGAGATTGTCCTTTGCCGAAGAGCATATAGAGACTAGACCGCTCTGGAAACCTATGCATTTGCAACCACTTTTTGCCCATAAAATGTATTTTGGAGCAAATATTGCTGAGACGCTGTTCAATAATGGATTGTGCCTGCCTTCTGGATCTAATCTCACAGACGATGATAAAGAAAGAATTTATAAAGTAATAAAAAAACTAATTGAATAAACTTCTAAAAACTATGCCCAACAATTCTAAAAATAAAATGACAAGTGGGGATAATTTCCTCAGAATTTCTAGTTTAAGATATCTCCCTCGATGGATGGTTTTTTTAATTGATGTATGTATTCTATTCATTTCTCTTGGAATCGCATTTTATATTCTTAATAGAATCACTGTCCTTCCAAAATTCTTACCCATAGAATGGAAGTATATTATTATCATTGGAACCAATATTTTATTCATGTATTTGTTTAAAACATTTGCGGGTATAATAAGACATTCTACTTTTATTGATATTCAAAAAATATTTTGGT
>CAZCIV010000434.1:0-2589 GCA_964498595.1 uncultured Flavobacterium sp. | reverse complement strand
AAGGCTTTTTAGCTTTTTCAATAACTTTATCTAACGATTCATATCCTTTTAAATTCAGTAATACATTTTTTGGAAAATAACCTGGTGGTGTTGTTAATCCCGTAAGTAATTCATTTACAAATTCGTCTTCTGTCATATCTGATCGAAGCGCATAATTAGTTCGTTTTTGATTTCCTAAAGTATCTGTAGTTTCCTTACTCATGTTTTTTCCACAAGCACTACCAGCTCCATGATTTGGATATACAATTAAACCATCAGAAAGCGGCATAATTTTATCACGAAGCGAATGATACAATAAACGAGCTAACTTATCTTGCGTTAAATCAGCAATCACATGTTGGGCCAAATCAGGGCGACCAACATCACCAATAAACAAAGTATCGCCTGAGATAATTCCATGTTCCTTATCGTTTTCATCAATCAACAAGTACGTTGTACTTTCCATGGTATGACCTGGCGTATGAATGGCTTTTATTTTATAATTTCCTATGGTAAAAATTTGTCCATCAGAGGCAATTAAAGCTTCGTAATTTGGTTTTGCGGTTGGACCGAAAACAATTTGAGCTCCTGTTTTTGCTTTTAAATCCAAATGACCGCTCACAAAATCGGCATGAAAATGCGTTTCAAAAACATATTTGATTTTGGCATTATCTTTTTTTGCACGATCAATGTAAGGTTGCACTTCTCGTAATGGATCAAAAATAGCGGCTTCACCATCATTCTCGACATAATAAGCGGCATGTGCTATACAGCCAGTATAAATTTGTTCTACTTTCATGACATAACTATTAGAAGTTACAAATTTACATCCAATAGAATAGTTGTAAAATGATAAATATCATGAATAAGTATTATTCTAAAACACGATTAATTTGAATAAAACGTCTTTTGTAGTATGGTTCTTCTGTAGATGATATAATTACTCCAGCTTGAACAGAGGAATGAATAAATTTAATTTCATCTCCGTTAATTTCGGTAATCATTCCGACGTGATTGATACTTCCTCTACCATTGGTTGTAAAGAAAATTAAATCGCCTTTTTGCGCTTGACTTCTTTCAATTTTGTACCCTGCACCTACCGCCATTGAGCTTGAAGAACGAGGCAAAGTCATATCGATATGTTTAAAAGTAGAAAACATTAATCCAGAGCAATCAAAACCAGCACTCGTAGTTCCGCCACCTCTATATCTAGTTCCAATATGTTGCGAAGCCTTGGCTATTAAAAAATCTGCTTTAGACATGTTTTCTGGAGAAAGCTCTTCAACATCTTTTGGACTACTTACAATCTCATTTTGATGTTTTGCTAATTCTACATCTCCTTTTTTAATTACAACTTCATATCCGATAGGTAAATTAGCAATAATTTCAGGATTCATTTCTTCCAAATCTTTAACACTAACTTTGTACTTTTTTGAAAGTCTATATAAAGTTTCTCCCTTAGTTACGGTGTGCACTTTGTTTCCTAATTCATCCGTACATAAATTAGCATCCATGTTCGTTGGATTGGATATTTCAGTAACTACTGTTTTTATTTCTTTAGGTTTGTTTTCTTTTGGAGTTTCTTTTTCTTTAGGAACATCTTTTACTTTTTTTGCAGAAACAACTATTTTATCCCCAATTTGAATTGATTCTGGCTTGATATCGGGATTTAATTCTTTTAATTTTTCTAAACTGATATCGTACTTTTTTGCAATCTTATAAAGCGATTCTCCCGATTCAACTATGTGAGTTTCATTGTTATTTTTAGAAGAAGAAACTTCTTTATTATTTTTTGATTTTGATTTTTTATTGGGAATCAACAATACAGTTTTTAACTGCAATAAAGCTCCTTTTGATTTGGGATTTAATTCATAAATATCGGATTCACTAACATCATACTTTTTTGCAATGGAATAAATTGACTCACCTGAAACTACTGTATGCTTGATTGTTTTTTGCGAATAAACAATACTACTACAGAAGAAAAGAAAAAAAGTTATAATTTGGAATAATTTCATTTAGAATTAATTTAGATGGATTGTAGCTAATTTGACGTTCGCAAGATAAAAAAAACTCCCTTTAAAAAGGGAGTTTTAACATTATTTTAAATTACAACGGAATATTTCCATGTTTGCGTTTTGGTGTGTCGACAACTTTATTTTTTAACATGCTAAACGCTTTGATTAATTTTCTTCGAGTATCTCTTGGTAAAATTACTTCATCGATGAAACCACGTTGTGCTGCTGTGTAAGGATTTGCAAATAACTCGGCATATTCTGCTTCTTTTTCTGCTAATTTAGCTACTGGATCAGCTGCTTCGCTAATTTCTTTTTTGAAGATAATTTCCGATGCTCCTTTTGCTCCCATTACGGCAATTTCGGCACTTGGCCAAGCAAAATTCATATCAGCTCCAATGTGCTTTGAATTCATTACATCATAAGCTCCGCCATACGCTTTACGAGTAATTACTGTAACTCTTGGCACTGTAGCTTCACTAAATGCATACAATAATTTTGCTCCGTGCGTGATGATTCCGTTCCATTCTTGGTCGGTTCCTGGTAAAAATCCTGGTACGTCTTCTAATACTAATAAAGGAATATTGAAACAATC
>CAZCIV010000433.1:0-2593 GCA_964498595.1 uncultured Flavobacterium sp. | reverse complement strand
CTACAAACACATCACTTTTTCCAACAGCATTCATTAAAGTAGATTTTCCAACATTAGTATAACCTACTAAGGCTACACGAACCATGGCACCACGATTGCTTCGTTGCGTAGCCATTTGTTTGTCGATAACTTTTATTTTGTCTTTCAGTAACGAAATTCTATCACGCACAATACGACGGTCGGTTTCAATTTCAGTTTCTCCAGGACCACGCATTCCAATTCCCCCTTTTTGACGTTCAAGGTGTGTCCACATTCCGGTTAAACGAGGTAATAAATATTGGCATTGGGCTAATTCTACTTGTGTTCTTGCATATGAAGTTTCAGCACGTTGCGCGAAGATATCTAAGATAAGATTCGTTCTATCTAAAACCTTACAATCTAACTCTTTCGTAATGTTTTTTGATTGCGATGGCGTTAATTCATCATCAAAAATTACAGTTTTAATGTCGTTATCTTTAATGAAGTATTTGATTTCTTCTAATTTTCCCGTTCCAACGAAAGTTTTTGGATTAGGTTTGTCCATTTTTTGTGAAAAACGTTTAATAACGGTTCCACCTGCGGTATAGGTTAAGAATTCCAATTCGTCAAGATATTCATTTAGTTTATCTTCACTTTGGTTTTGCGTTACTATTCCAACAATAATTGATTTTTCAAAGTCAATAACTTCTTTCTCTAACATAATCGTTCTTTAAGAACACAAAGGTACAAGAAATAGAAGTATAAAAAAACCCTCAAATAATGTCATTATTTGAGGGTTTTTTTATTAAATTATATCTATTGGCCTATAATTTTAACATTATCCACCTCCCATGCAGCAGCAGAGGAAGTTGTTGATGTATATTTGAAAGCAACACGAACATTTGAATTTCCTGTGAATGACGAAATATCAATTCCTCCAGAATTGCCTAAGCTCCAAGAGGTATAGCTTCCGCTAGTCCAAACAGGTAAATTAAATCCAGTTAATTGCGTCCAAGTTGCAGTACTAGGTGCTCCTGAACTATAATCAGTAGAAACATAAACTTCTAAAGCAGGACCTGCATAACGAGTACTAGTTTGAAAAGATAATACTGCAAATGAATTTGTACTTAAATCAATAGAAGGTGAAATTAACCAATCTTCATTATTTACTCCAAACCCATTAATGAATGCATTAAAAGTAGGGTTACCAAATGTAGCTTGAACATTCCAAGTGGTAGTTCCACTAACATTTTGTTTAACCCAATTAGGGAAGTTAGTATCAAAAGGCTCATTGAAAATTGTTGCTAAATTGATACGTGGTTGATCTATTTTAACATCTTCTAAAGTTCTTAGCATGAATTGATAATAAGCGGTTCCAGAACTATTAATGTATTTTGTGAGTACGCATCTGATTTTACCACTACCACTAGGAATTGGTTTTGAAGCAAATGTTGCGTATTCACTAGTTCTTATAGTTACACTATTTCCAAAGATATCTGTAATAGTGTGGTTTGTTGCTCCTCCACTAACATTACTTGGATCGTAGTAATTTTTTCCTAAAGCCGCATCAGAAAACTGAACATTATCAAATTCAATCAATTTATTAATATATTGATCTGCCTGAGCTTGATTTAATGATAAATGATTTACAATGTCATCTTCATTAATTTTATCACAGCTTCTTAAAATTACATCTTTATATTCAACACCAGAAATTCTTCCTACTCCACCATTATATGAAGACCCAATAACTGTAGCGTCGTATTGTTTATTAAAATATCTGTTTTTATCTAATTTGATGGTAACTTTTCTTCCTGGTTCAAATTCTGTATATAGGTTGTAATTGTCTACCGGCATACTAAAACCAGTTGAACCATCGGTAGAAACCATAGATATAGACTTATAAAAGTTTCCTCCTTCATCACTTGAAGTTACATAAGCTTCAATATAATCTACTAAATTTTCATTAGTAGTATATTGTGTAGCAGTACCTACAGCAAGTGAAGTAATTTCTGAAACTTCCTTTGTCTTAGGAATAGAAATACATTCGTTTGATAAATCTGGAGTTCCATAATCATCGCCATTTACACATCCTACTAATGATGTTATAACAGTAATTGTTAGTAATAATTTTAAATTTTTCATAGCGTATTATTTTGATGTATATACGTAAAGATTATCCACTTGGAATAACCCGTCTAAATTAGTGTTAGTTCCCGAACCAGTTACTTTAAATGCAATATGAATGGTTTGTCCTTCGTAAGCACTTAAATTAATTTCACCAGATGGAATAAATAAATATCCTGTAGTGCTTTTATTTGCAACACTACATACTACTTCATTCCAAGTTGCTGAATTTACATTACTTCCGTCAAAGTCTGTCGAAACATAAACTTGAAGTTTATTTGCATTATCAGACACAAAATTTTGAGCGGATTGAAATGAAAATTTTACATTTTCATATCCTGACAAATTATAAGCAGGTGAAATTAACCAACCAATGTTAGAAGCATTTCCTGAACCATAAGTGTTAAATTCTGCATAACCATTACCACTATAAATTTTTTCTTTCCAGAAAATTGTACCAGCTTCAGCAAAATTTGTCCAACCTGTTAAATCTAAAACAGTGTTATGT
>CAZCIV010000432.1:0-2595 GCA_964498595.1 uncultured Flavobacterium sp. | reverse complement strand
GTATGATCGGCACGTTTTCCGGTGGCCCAAATTACATTTACGGCTTTATGACCTTTTTCAATGAGGTAATCAAAGGCTTTTTCTAAATCGGTTTTATCTTGATTAGGAGTATAAACGATTTCTAACGGATATTGTTTTTCCAAATAGTATTCGGGGTTGAAGCCTCTGTCAAAATCACCTAAGAGTACGTCTACTTTAATTCCAAGATCTAAAACACGTTCGATTGCCGAATCCAAAACCACCACTAAAGGTGACCATTCTAACAACTGTCCGATAAGTTCCTCGCTACAAGCGGCACCATTAGCAATAATTAATGCCGGTTCTTGATCGTCGCGTACAATATGATGTGATGACATTTTATTTTTTTGTTTCAGGTTTCAAGTTTTAGGTTTTGATTTTGAACTTGTTCTTGTTCTTGTTCTTGTTCTTGTTCTTGTTCTTGTTCTTGGGTTTTTATTGTACCAAATAATTTACGGTGTCAATTTCAGACAAGTGAAAATAACCTAGCGCATAATTATCGATATTGGTTTGGTTAACAATATTTCCTCTAACTGTAGCAGGTGGAGTTGCAAAAGGATTTCCTGAACCACTTCCAGTAATAGTTGTGAGCTGATTCATATAGTTGTAATATCCTCTAGAAACTCCTTGTACATTTAATTCTAAGGGTAAGTTAGGTTCAAGTTCGCTACTGCTGTAAAAACCAAACATCATATTACCTTGAAAAAATTCATCACTAACGACACCAAATTCAGGGATACGTTTGTTTGGATTTATTACTTTTAAGACATAGTAGTTCTCTTCATTTCCATTGTCTTGAAAGAAATATTTAATTTGAATTTCCTCATCACCTCCAAATCCTGAAACCGTTTCTTGAGTTATATTTTCAATAGATGGTGTAGCGAATAAAGTGTTAGTTGCAGTATAAATCTGACCATCATAAAGAATTTCTAAGCGATACGTTTCTCCAATTACTGGTTGAAAATTTGAACATACATACTCGCCAGTATTTGGCACTTCGGTAAAATTAAATACGGTATTGGAACTATTGGTAATGGTGATGATTGCTCCGTTTGCTGTTAGAATATCGCTAGAGTAAAAGTCATTGGTTAAGCTCAATTTAATGGTTTGATTTTCACCAGAAGTTCCTTTTTTCCATTTGATAACGGCATCGATTACTAATCTGGGTTCAGCATTTGATAAATCTAAAGTTACGACTTCTTCACAACTGGTAAAAATTGTTGTTGATAGTAGTAATATACATAACAAAATCTTTTTCATACGTTTAAAATTTGAAATTATAAGAAACAGAAGGGACGATTCCAAAAATGGATAACTTCACAGATTCATTAAAACCAGTATCTTCGTTTTGTCTGAAAGAAATTGAAGCCGCATTATTGCGACTGTACAAATTGTAAATTCCAAAAACCCATTCACCTTTAAACCTCTTGTTTTCGTATTTTTTAGGAGTTAAGGTAGCCGAAACATCCAAACGATGATAGGTAGGAAGACGATCTTCGTTACGCGAGTTGTAACTCGGAACAGTAATGCCTTCAAAAACATATTTACCAGTAGGAAATGTTACAGGTTGTCCTGATTGAAGAGTAAAAGCAGCACCCAAAGTCCATCTTTTATCTAATTTATAATTTCCAGTTAAGGCTAAATTATGTGTTTTATCATAAGCAGAACGGTACCAATTGCCATTGTTAATTCCGGTTTCGTTTGGAGTTCTTCCTGGGGTTTGTTGTTCAGACCTTGAGAGAGTATAGGCTACCCAACCGTTTAATCGTCCTTCATTTTTACGAAGTAATAGTTCTAATCCGTAGGAACGCATTTTTCCGTTTAGGATAACTTGTTCTATGGCTTCATTTGCAATTAAGTCAGCACCATCGATGTAATCAATTCGATTTTGAACTTTTTTATAGAAGGTTTCTAACTCTAAAGTATAATCACCATCTTTAAAGTTTTTAAAATATCCCAGTGAAACTTGATCGGCTAATTGAGGTTTGATGTAATTATCGCTAGGAGTCCATACATCTAGTGGAGATGGAGATTGCGTGTTTGAAACCAATTGCATGTACTGCACCATTCTATTATAACCTGCTTTAACAGATTGGTTTTCATTTATTTGATACGAAATTGTAAAACGTGGTTCAAAATTAGAATAGTCGGCAATTTTTTTGTTGGAACCAAAATATTCTGTTCGAATAGGAGTAGCTTTTTCATAAATTTTTAGTTCTTCATCAAAAACTACGGGTTGGTTATTTTCATAGAAATTAACGTTTGAAGCACCTATTCTGTAAAAAGAACTGAATCGTAAACCAGCCATAAACGAAATTTTATCCGTAAGGTTGTGTTCTACATCGGCATACAATCCATTTTCTACAGCGTATTTTTTATCTAATTGTCTGAAATTAATTGATGAAGTATCATCAAGTGGTTTTATAGTACCTGGATTAATGTCATATTTAGTGATATTTGCTCCAAAGTTGAACTTAGTTTTTTCGGAAGCATAATATTTGAAATCATATTTCAAATTGTAATTTTCAATTGTAGATTCCCAATTAAATCCTATGAAACCTAAATCTAGTCCATAGT
>CAZCIV010000431.1:0-2603 GCA_964498595.1 uncultured Flavobacterium sp. | reverse complement strand
GCAAATGGCAAAACATGAAGTACAACCAACAATTGTTCTATAAAAATCAGGAAGTTTATAATAATTTAAAGCGAATTGGTAAAATTGAATTACCTGAATTTGAGCCTATTTTAGGTTCCGAAAAGCAATTATTCTACCGAAATAAAATGGAATTTGGCTTCTCGAATGCGCGTTGGATGACCGATGCGGAAATTCAATCGGGAACTGAATTTGACAATAAAAATGCGTTGGGATTTCATATTCCAAGAATGTGGGATAAGATTTTAGATATTGAGAAATGTCATTTGCAAGAAGACCCATCTAACGAAATTCGCAACGAAATCAAACGATTTGCCAACGAAAATGGCTTAACGTTCTTTAATGCTAGAGCAACTGAAGGATTGTTAAGAACCTTAATGATTCGTACCGCTTCAACTGGTGAAATCATGGTATTGATTCAGTTTTTTGAAAACGATAAAAACGGAATCGAATTGATGATGAATTTCTTGGCGGAGCATTTTCCTCAAATTACGTCGTTGCAATATGTTATCAATCAGAAATTGAATGATACGTTGTATGACCAAGACATTATTTTGTTTAAAGGGCGTGATTATATTTTGGAAGAAATGGAAGGTTTGCATTTTAGTATTAATGCGAAATCGTTCTATCAAACCAATTCAGATCAAGCGTATGAATTATATAAAATCACGAGAGAATTTGCAGGTTTAACAGGAAATGAAACTGTTTATGATTTATATACAGGAACTGGAACAATTGCACAATTCGTTTCTAAAAAAGCGAAAAAAGTAATTGGTGTTGAAGCCGTACCTGAAGCCATTATTGATGCAAAAGCAAATGCGGAACGCAATAACATTACGAATTGTGAGTTTTATGTTGGGGATATGAAAAACGTTTTCAACGACGAATTCATCAACCAACACGGAAAACCAGACGTTATCATTACCGATCCACCAAGAGACGGAATGCATAAAGATGTGGTAGAAATGTTATTAAAAACTGATGTTCCAAGAATTGTGTATGTAAGCTGTAATTCGGCTACGCAAGCTCGTGATTTGGCTTTAATGGATGAGAAATATAAAGTAGTTCGTGTACGTCCTGTAGATATGTTTCCGCAAACGCATCATGTAGAAAACGTGGTTCTTTTAGAAAAAAGATAAATATGAAAAAAATAGTTTTTATAACCCTATCCTTGCTTTTAGCCGTTTCATTTTGGAACTGTGAAAAAGATGATATTTGTGCCGAAGGAACTCCTGTAACGCCAAGAGTAATTATAGAGTTTTACGAGGCTGCCAATCCTACCGTTTTGAAGAACGTAACGAATTTAGGGGTGATAGAACCCACATTTTCTGAAGGTAAACCTTTTAACAATGTTTCTAAAATTGAGGTTCCTTTAAGAACAACAGCAGATGTTACTACTTTGAATTTTATTGAAAACGGAAGCGATACTGATAGTTCAAATGATAACATTGATGCCATCACTTTTAACTACGAAAGAGTGGATGAATATATTTCTCGTGCTTGTGGTTTTAAAACCTTATTTTATTTGAATGATACTAATCCGATTGTGTTAACTACGGATGGTAACAACTGGATTCAAAACATTGAAGTAATACAACCTAATATTGAAAACGAAAATGAAGTACATGTTAAGATTTATTTTTAGTCTGAGTTTGATTTGCGTTTCGTTATTAGGAAATGCACAAACTAAGGACACTTCAAATGTGGTTTATCCTGAACGTTATGGATTACGTGTTGGTGCTGATTTACATAAAATTGCTCGTTCATTTTACGAAAAAGACTATCGTGGTCTTGAACTAGTGGGAGATTATCGTTTAACCAAGCGTTTTTACCTAGCAGGAGAAATTGGAAACGAAAACAAAAGCGTAGACGATGACCGATTAAACTTTACAACGAAAGGAACGTATTTTAAAATAGGTTTCGATTACAATTCATTTGAAAACTGGCTCGACATGGAAAACATGATTTACGTAGGAATGCGTTATGGTATAAGCAGTTTTAATCACACTCTAAACAGTTACAAAATATATGACCCAACCAATTATTATGGAGAGAATATTGTGATATCTGGCGAAAAATTTAGTGAATTGAATGCAAGTTGGTTAGAAGTAGTAGGTGGCATCAAAGCCGAATTATTCAATAACCTCTACTTAGGGTTTTCAGTGCGATTGAATTATTTGGTTTCCAACAAAAGACCTGAAGGATTTGATAATCTTTTCATACCTGGTTATAATCGAACCTATGACGGAAAATTTGGAGCAGGATTTAATTATACTTTGAGTTATTTCATCCCGATTTACAAGAAAAATAAAACTGCATCAGAGAAAAAATAACAAACGAAGCGTTACGAAAGTAGCGCTTTTTTTTATGAGATGATTTATTGATTATTAAAAGAAAAAATAATTAATGAAACTTGGGAATTGAAACTCGCTAATTAGAAACAATCTATAAAAAAACATAACGAAGAACATTAGATAAATCCTTTTTTAACACGTGTCTCACTCGTAAACAAAAAAATCCCGAGCTCACACTCGGGATTTACTATTTTAAAACCTGTCAGGTTTGGATAAAATCTATTTCAAACT
>CAZCIV010000430.1:0-2610 GCA_964498595.1 uncultured Flavobacterium sp. | reverse complement strand
GTGTAGCACATTTAAGTAACCAATTTAAAAAAATAACTGGTTTTACACCAACGCATTTCAAACAAATAAAAGAAGCTAAACGAACGCAAATCGATAAATTATAAATAGTGTAAATCATTTCCATAATTATACAAGTCAACTTAAGTCAATCATCAGAACTTTGTACCAATAAAACTCATAAAGATGAAAACTGAAACAAGAAAACAGATTTACATTCCTCTTGAAAATGTTGAGAGTGAGCACTGTGCTTTAATAGTTGATAAAGGTATACAGTCTGTAAAAAACATTACAAGTCATACTGTAGAGTTAAATAACAATCGAGCAGTTATTGAAACAGATAAACCTGAAGAAGTTATTCCGAATGTTGTAAAAACTATTCGTGATTTAGGATATGAAGTAACAACAATAAAAAAGACAATTCCGGTGCTTCAAATGACTTGTGCTTCATGTGCGATTAGTACAGAAAGCATCGTAAAATTTTTACCTGGTATTGTTTCATCACAAGTTAATTATGCAACAGCCACTTTAACAGTTGAATATATTCCGAGTTTAGTTACAGTAAATCAAATGCGTCAAGCAGTTCAAAGCATTGGTTATGATTTATTTATTGAGGAAGGAAATGAAAATTCTGAAACTTTAGAAGAACTTCACCAAAAAAAATATAATTTACTAAAAAAGAAAACAATTGGAGCTGTTTTTTTGACATTACCACTAGTAATTATAGCCATGTTTTTTATGGATATTCCTTACGCTAATTACATTATGTGGGTGTTATCAACTCCTGTAATTTTAGGTTTTGGTAAAGACTTTTTTATAAATGCTTGGAAGCAAACTAAACATGGGTCTGCCAATATGGACACACTAGTTGCATTAAGTACAGGTGTTGCTTATATATTTAGTGTATTCAATACTCTTTTCCCAGATTATTGGCATTCAAAAGGATTACACGCTCATGTTTATTTTGAATCTGCAACAGTAGTAATTGCTTTTATTTTATTAGGTAAGTTACTGGAAGAGAATGCTAAAGGAAATACATCTTCAGCAATTAAGAAGTTAATCGGCTTACAACCCAAAACCGTTAACATATTAGATACTGAACAGAATCAAATAGCATTACCTATTGAACAAGTTGAAGTTGGAATGACCATCATAGTTAAGCCAGGAGATAAAGTAGCGGTTGATGGAATAGTAACACAAGGAAGTTCGTTTGTAGATGAAAGCATGTTAAGTGGAGAACCATTAGCTGTTAAAAAGGAAGTAAATGATAAAGTGTTTTCAGGAACAATCAATCAAAAAGGAAGTTTCCAGTTTAAAGCTGAAAAAATTGGTTCAGATACTATGTTGGCTCAAATCATTAAAATGGTTCAAGAAGCACAAGGTAGTAAAGCTCCAGTGCAGAAATTGGTGGATAAAATTGCAGGTATATTTGTACCAATTGTTATAGGAATTGCAATTCTTTCTCTTATATCATGGGTAATTTTAGGAGGTGAAAATGGATTTACACAAGGAATACTTGCTTTAGTGACAGTTTTAGTAATTGCATGTCCATGTGCATTAGGTTTGGCAACTCCAACAGCTATTATGGTTGGTGTGGGTAAAGGAGCTGAGCAAGGTATTTTGATTAAAGACGCTGAAAGTTTAGAATTAGCAAAAAAAGTAGATGCTATAATTCTGGATAAAACAGGAACTATTACCTATGGAAAACCTACTGTAACCAATAGTAAATGGTTGGATGAAAATGATATCTTAAAACAAATATTATTAAGTATTGAAAAACAATCTGAGCATCCATTAGCTGAAGCCGTTGTAAATTATCTAAAAGATATAAATACGGTTCACATACATCATATTGAAAGTCTAACAGGTAAAGGTGTTAGAGCAAATTATAAGGATATCAATTATTTAGTGGGTAATCAAAAACTATTAACCGAAAACCAAATACTAATAGACAATTCCTTAAAGGAACAAGCAGATAAATGGTTGCATGAAGCAAAAACAGTTATATGGTTTGCGGATGACAAAAAAGCTTTAGCAGTTTTAGCTATAGCAGATGAGATTAAAGAAACTTCTATTGAAGCAATTAAGGAATTACAAAAAATGGGTATTGAAGTCCATATGTTAACCGGAGATAATTATAATACAGCTAAAGCTATTGCTGAAAAAACAGGAATTTCAAGTTTCAAAGGTGAAGTACTTCCAAAAGACAAAGCCGATTTTGTAAAAGAACTTCAAGCAAAAGGTAAAATTGTAGCTATGGTAGGTGATGGTATTAACGACAGTACCGCATTAGCTCAAGCCAATGTGAGTATTGCAATGGGAAAAGGAAGTGATATTGCAATCGATGTTGCCAAAATGACAATTATATCATCCGACTTAATGAAAATTTCAACAGCAATAAAACTCTCAAAAAGCACTGTAAATACAATAAAACAAAATTTATTTTGGGCATTTATTTATAATGTTGTAGGTATTCCAATTGCAGCTGGAATTCTTTACCCAATCAATGGTTTTTTACTTAATCCAATGATTGCTGGAGCAGCAATGGCACTAAGTAGTATAAGTGTTGTTGGCAATAGTTTAAGGCTTAAATATTTCAATAATTAATTAAAA
>CAZCIV010000429.1:0-2614 GCA_964498595.1 uncultured Flavobacterium sp. | reverse complement strand
AAAAGTAGACCATCCTAGAATAGTGTTCCACTTTTTAAAGTTGAATGAATTCATATTGTATTTTGATTTTTCTATATTCTCCTACAAAGAAACTATTTTTTTGTTTACGATTTCGTTTTAATAATTTTTTTAATATTTTTTTTAGAAAAATTTGCAGAATAAAAAATATGCATTACATTTGCACTCGCAATCGAAAAGGTTGTTAGGTATTGGCCCATGGTGTAATGGTAACACTCCGGTTTTTGGTACCGTCATTCAAGGTTCGAGTCCTTGTGGGCCAACATAACTCCGCTTAGAAATAAGCGGAGTTTTTTATTTTTATAAGTTGTTAATATAGTATTAGTTATTCATAAAAAAAGACCACAATTGTGGTCTTTTTTTATGGTAAAAATCTTGAAATTAGATTTTAAAAGTAATAACAGGTCTTTTAGCGTGGTTCACTAAATCTTCACTTATACTTCCATTGAAGAAGTGTGATAAACCTTTTCTGCCGTGTGTGCTCATTCCTATGATATCGGCGTCGATGCTTTTTGCAAAGTGTAAAATTCCTTTTTCTACATTAATATCATTATATATATGAGTAGAAAAATTTTCTATTTTAAACTCAGCTACAAATTCATCCATTTGTTTTTGAGCTACTTTAGTAGATTTAAAATTGTTTGGAGTATTCACATTAACTAAATGCAAGTGTGAACCAAATTTGTTAGAAAAAGCAACAACTTTTTCAAAAGGCTTTTTAATCTCTTCTGAAAAATCAGATGCGAAAACAAATTTTTCTGCTTTAAAATTGTCTTCTTCTCGTTTGATGACTAATACAGGTGCTTCAGAATTTCTTACTACTTTTTCTGTGTTAGATCCGATAAACATCTCTTGGAAACCATTTGCTCCATGAGATCCCATAACAATCAAGTCTGCATTGTGAGCTTCTCCGTTTTTAATAATGCCTTCAAAAGCCATTTCGAATTGAATAATTCTTGAAATTTTAACGCCGTTTAAATAATCAGCATCCATTAATTCATCAAGTTTAGCTACTGCTGCATTTTTGAAAAACATTAATTCTGGGATATCGTGTGCTCTTGAAATGGCATCGTTTCCAGTTGTTGGTAATTCCAACATATGAAGTAAAAAAATCTCACCGTCATTTTTTTTGGCGATTTGTGCTGCAACTTTTAATGCGTACTCTGCGTGTTTTGAAAAATCTGTTGGAACTAAAATTCGTTTCATAAGTTTGTTTTAGGTTAATTAAGGTGTAAATAATTACACCATAAAAGTACAAAAAATATCGAAACTCACAATCTTTTTTTTAATTCAAAAAATTTTGTATATTTGCAACGTTATTAAAAGACAAAGGATTATGAGGCACGCTTTGCGTGCCTCTTTTTATAAAAAATATGACATTTAGAAATAAAGTTCAGGAATTGTTAGAGGCAGCATTAGCTGAACGCGAGCATCTTTTTTTGATTGATTTATCAATTAATGAAGCTAATAAAATTAGTATTGTTTTGGATGGGGATTTTGGTGTAAATTTGCAAGATTGTATTGATATAAGTAGAGCGATTGAAAATAATTTAGACCGTGAAGAGCAAGATTTTTCTTTAGAAGTAGCTTCGGCAGGTGTTTCTAGTCCACTAAAATTAGTAAGACAGTTTAAGAAAAATATTGGTAGAACATTAAAGGTTAAAACAATAGCATCGGAAGAAGTTGAAGCAAAATTAACTTCGGCAGATGATGAAAAAATAACTTTAGAGTGGCAGGCGCGTGAGCCTAAGAAAATTGGTAAAGGAAAAGAAACGGTTGAAAAAAAGTTAGAACTTCCTTACGAGAAAATAAAAGAAGCAATTGTTATAATATCATTTTAAATAAAGAGTTGACATGGAAAATATTGCATTAATCGAATCGTTTTCAGAATTTAAAGACGATAAACTCATAGATAGAGTTACACTAATGGCAATTTTAGAGGATGTATTTAGAAATGCATTAAAAAAGAAGTATGGATCAGACGATAACTTTGATATCATCATTAATCCTGATAAAGGAGATATGGAGATTTGGAGAAATCGAGTTGTGGTAGAAGATGGGGAAGTAGAAGATCCTAATTCTGAAATTTCTTTGTCTGAAGCTAGAAGAATTGAGCCTGACTTTGAAGTAGGTGAAGATGTTTCTGAAGAAGTGAAATTAATCCAATTAGGAAGAAGAGCTATTTTGGCTTTACGTCAAAACTTGATTTCTAAGATTCATGAACATGATAATACAAATCTTTATAAACAATTTAAAGATTTAATTGGTGATATTTATACAGCGGAAGTGCACCATGTTCGTCCAAAAGCTGTAATTTTGATGGATGATGAAGGAAATGAAATTGTTTTACCAAAAGAAAAACAAATTCCAAACGATTATTTCAAAAAAGGAGATAATGTTAGAGGTGTTATTGAAAATGTTGAATTGAAAGGAAATAAGCCGCAAATCATCATGTCAAGAACAGCTCCAGAATTCCTTGAGAAATTATTCGAACAAGAAATTCCTGAAGTATTTGATGGTTTAATTACAATCAAAAAAGTAGTTCGTATTCCAGGTGAAAAAGCAAAAGTAGCAGTAGATTCTTATGATGATAGAA
>CAZCIV010000428.1:0-2618 GCA_964498595.1 uncultured Flavobacterium sp. | reverse complement strand
AAATACTTTGCAATTTAAAGAATTATTAGTTTAAAATAAGTTTATTTTTTTTCTAATAAGAATATATTGTTAAAATAAGCGATTTTATTCACAGGCAAAATAAAACTAAACACTATTCCCATAAAATTAAAAGCAAATATGAAGGGTAATAAGAAGATTTGTCTTATAATTTTATTTTGTGGAAAAATATTTTTTAAGTAGTTTAAAGAAAATTGAAATATTACCTCAACATAATTACCCGATTTTTCATGATGTATGATTTTAAAACCATTTTTTTCATATAAATGTATTAAAGCGGGAGTTGTATACCTTGCAAAATCATATGGCATTTCATGTTCTTCCCACATAAATGGAGTAGTAATTAAAGCTTTTCCACCACGTTTCAAAACTCTATTCATTTCTTTTAAAACATCTTCAACATTAAAAACATGTTCTAAAACTTCTGTGCTTAATAATGAATCGAAAGTTTCGTCATTGAATGGAATTATTTTTCCATCATAAAACTTGTCAATATACTGATGGTTTTCTTCCCTGCCCTCAATCTTGATATCTACGCCAATATACTGATTTACAGAAGTAAAATATTTCTTATAAGGTTTACTGCCACAACCGAAATCTAATAAAACCCCATTTAGTTTATTTGAGTTATTTGAAATTGCTTTTTTTAATCCTTTTCTTAATAAAAAATTATAATTGATAAAAAATCCTAAAAAACTAGGTGAAAATTTTTCTTTTTGAATGATATTTTTAATAGTTGACAACATTTAGAAATTTTTTATTTAAAAGAGGAGTAAATTCCTTCTAAATTCATAATAGTTTTGTTAATATTATATTTTTCATCAAATTGTTTTAATGAATTTTTTGAAAATGTTTCGTGTAAATCTTCTGAATTTAAAAGTTTCATAATTTTATTTTTAAACTCTTGAATATTTTCGTTCTCAATAACATATCCATTGATACCGTTTATTATTAAATCTCTATTCCCATCAGCATCTGAAACAACAGCAGGTACACCAAGAGCCAAACTTTCTATTACCGAATAAGGAAGGCCTTCATAGCGAGCTGTCGAGATGTATAGCTTTGATTGTTTTACTATATCAAAAATAGTTTCCCTACTTGTCCATTCTACTAAAACTACTTTATCATCTAAATCTAGCTCTTGAATTAAATTTTGAACTGTTTTTAATCTATCACTGTGGTGTCCAACACCCATTATTACCAAACTGATAGCTTTTTCATTACTAACTTCTTTAAAAACTTTTATCATAAGTTCAATATTCTTTTGATAAGAAGGCCTACCTACTGTACAAATATATGCTTCTGGTAATTTTATAGAACTAGATTTAAACTCATGAATAGGTTTTATACTATTATTAAACAACAATACCTTGTCTTCGGGATAACCAACTTCATTTATTGCTCTAACTCTTTCAGAATTGGATGAAGCTAATACATAACTATTTTTAAAAGCCAAGGTTTTCTCTATTAATAAATATAATTTCTTTTTTAAAGTGTTTTCTGTACTTAAATAAGAAAATGCCTGAGGTGTGTAAAGAACTTTGATGTTTAGCCATTTTCCTACTAATCTTCCTAAAACTCCTCCTTTAGAGCTATGTGCATGTATTAAATGTGGGCGCTCATTTTTAATTATTTGGTAAGCATACATCAGGGCTTTTAGATCCTTAATGAGGGAAATATTTCTGTATATTGGTAATTTATAGTCTTTAATTTTTTGATTTTTATTATCAATAAAGGGTTTATTCGTGTCATCAATACCGTGAATGATAACATTTTCAAATAAATCTGAATTGAGATTCTCTGTTATTATTCTTACAGACACATCTACACCGCCAACTGAGTGTAAAACATGTGCAATTTTAATTTTATGCATTTTGCTTTTTTTGATTAAGAGGTAGGGTTACAAAAATAGTAAAAATTAGACACCCAAATTGTCTGTGAAAAATATTTTCAACAAACATCATTACTGTAAAACAAATAATTACTGCAACTGGGGAAAAATTTTTTTTATTAACTATAAAATAGTTAAAAAGGAAATAAAACAATAAAGCTAAAGCAAAAGCTCCTCCAATTAAATAAAAATCCAAGTATTGATTATGTGTATTATATTTTCGGCTTAAAAACCAATTTTTACGAGAGTAATCTTGTATACTATCTTTATAACATTGAACCATGGTGTTCTTAATGTTGGAATATGAATTTGTGCCAAGAAAAAAAGAAAAATCATTTTGATTTATCACCTGCTTTGCACAATTCCATATAATAATTCTTGGTTCTGATTCTTTAAACTTTTCAAGACTTTTTTCAATATTACTCTCTAAAAAAAATCGTTTTGTTATATTTGGATTTAAGAATAAAAAAGTAGTTAGTAGAGCTACTAATGAAATAATCATAAAAACTTTATGTTTGATATTTCTTTTAAAATAGAAAAAAGAATATATTATTGAAATTAAAACAAATGAAATTATTGAGATACGTATTGAAATAAAGAATATAAATAATACTGAAATCAATAAACTTGCAACAAAAAAAGCTTTAAACTTTTTATTATGAAGTAATTGTTCTAGAGATAAAACTATTGAGATTAAGCAATAAATCCC
>CAZCIV010000427.1:0-2627 GCA_964498595.1 uncultured Flavobacterium sp. | reverse complement strand
AAAAAGGCAAATTCTTTAGCTAATTCCTTCAATGCTTCAAATCGTCCTGAAGCACCTCCGTGTCCCGCATCCATGTTTGTGTCTAAATACAACTGATTGTCATTTGTTTTCATAACACGTAATTTTGCTACCCATTTTGCCGGTTCCCAATATTGCACTTGCGAATCGTGAAGTCCAGTGGAAACATACATATTTGGATACGCTTGCGCTTTTACTTGGTCGTATGGTGAATAGGACAACATATAATCGTAATACACTTTTTCATTTGGATTTCCCCACTCATCATATTCTCCTGTTGTTAATGGAATGGTATCATCTAACATAGTCGTAACTACATCCACAAAAGGAACTTGAGCGATTACACCATTATACAGTTCTGGAGCCATATTTGCAACCGCTCCCATTAATAATCCACCTGCAGAACCACCTTCTGCATATAAATGTTCTGGGGAAGTATACTTTTCTGCAATTACAAATTTAGAACAATCAATAAAATCGGTAAACGTATTCATTTTCTTTAAAAGTTTTCCGTTTTCATACCATTCTCTTCCTAAATCCTCTCCTCCTCTAATATGAGCAATGGCATAAATAAATCCTCTATCTAACAAACTCAAACGTGTTGAAGAAAAATAAGGATCCATTGTAGCTCCGTAAGAGCCATAAGCATATAGTAAGAATGGGTTTTTACCATCTTTTTTGATTCCTTTTCTGTATACCATTGAAATAGGCACTTTAGTTCCGTCTGTTGCGGTAGCCCAAATTCGTTCTTCAACATAATTGTTTTTATCAAACTTCCCACCCAAAATTTCTTGTTCTTTCAATACTTTTTTCTCCTGAGTTCTCATATTGAAATCAATCACAGAAGAGGGTGTTGCCATAGATTGATATCCATAACGTAAAATTTCAGTATCGAAATCTACGTTAGTTGTAGTATAAGCCGTGTAAGTTTCACTATTAAAAGGTAAGTAATACTCCCCTTTTCCATTCCAAGGCATGATTCTAATTCTGTTCAAACCATTAGAACGCTCTTCAACTACTAAATACTCTTTAAAAATATCGATTCCTTCTAATAAAACATCATTTCTGTGCCCAATTAAATCTTTCCAGTTTTCAGCCGAAGTAGCAGTTTCTGGGGTTTTCATTAATTTGAAGTTCGTTGCTTTGTCTTTATTCGTAACAATGTAAAAACTATCTCCATAATGCGAAATCGAATATTCTAATCCTCGAGTTCTTTTTTGGAAAACTTTAAACTCGCCATTCGGATTTTTTGCATCTAAAATTTGGTATTCAGAAGTTAATGTACTGTTAGAACCAATAACTATGTATTTTTTTGATTTTTCTTTGTAAACAAAGGTGTTAAACGTATCGTCTTTTTCATGAAAGACTAAAACATCAGCAGCAGCTTCTGTACCTAGAGTATGCTTATAAATTTTATCGGAACGTAAGGTTTGTTGGTCATTTCTTGTGTAAAACAAAGTTTTATTATCACCAGCCCAAGTTGAACCTCCCGATGTATTTTCTATTTTTACAGGAAGAATTTCTCCTGATTCTAAATTTTTAATTTGGATGGTATATTGTCTTCTTGAAACTAAGTCAACTCCAAACGCTACCCATTTATTATCTTCACTTACATTTAATCCCGCTAAATTAAAGTACGAATGTCCTTTTGCCATTTCGTTACAATCAAACATGATTTCTTCCTTAGCATCTAAACTTCCTTTTTTACGAGCATAAATGGGATAATCTTTTCCTTTTTCAAAACGAGTGATGTAATAATAACCATTGTATAAATAAGGAACTGAACTATCGTCTTCCTTAATTCTACTCTTCATTTCTAAGAACAATTCGTCTTGGAATGGTTTGGTGTGAGCCGTTGATTTTTGGTAATATTCGTTTTCTTGGTTCAAATAATCAATAACTTCTGGGTTTTCTCTTTCGTTTAACCAATAATAATTATCAATTCTTTTATCACCGTGCTTTTCTAGTGTTTTTGGAACAATTTTAGCAATAGGAGGAACAATTTTATCTGACATTGTTTTTGTTTTATTTTGACTGTAAACAGGAACAAAAATAATACAACTAAGAAGTAAATAGGTTATTTTTTTCATGAAGTTTTAAACTAATTATTAACCGCTAATTTACTATTTTTGCCTTAATAAAAAAATATTATTATGTTTGGAGATATCATGGGTATGATGGGTAAACTCAAAGAAACCCAACAAAAAGTAGAAGAAACTAAAAAGCGTTTAGACTTTGTTTTAATTGATGAAAAAAGTAGCGATGGCTTACTTGAAGTTACCTTAACCGCTAACCGAAAAATCAAAAACATTACCGTAAGTGATGATTTACTTCAAGACAAGGAAATGCTTGAAGATTATTTAGTTAACGTATTAAATAAAGCTATTGAAAAAGCAACAAACGTTCACGAAACGGAGTTGGCTGCGGTTGCAAAAGAAGGTATGCCAAACATTCCTGGAATGGATCTATTTAAATAATAACTCCTTAAGAAATTAGAAATTAAAATAAGATTCCTTTTTACTTGTTCCTTATAATTTTAATTAAAGTTGTACAACTTTTAAAAAAGAGATGTACAGCTTTTTATTAAAAGATGTATGACTTTTTACTAT
>CAZCIV010000426.1:0-2632 GCA_964498595.1 uncultured Flavobacterium sp. | reverse complement strand
TGAACACAGGAGCTGAAGCAGTGGAAACCGCTTTGAAATTGTGTAGAAAATGGGCTTACGAGAAAAAAGGAATTAACGAAAACGACGCTCAAATTATCGTTTGTGATGGTAACTTTCACGGAAGAACGACTACAATCATTTCATTCTCAAACGATGAAAACGCACGTAAAAACTTCGGACCCTATACGGCTGGATTTATCAGTATTCCTTATGATGATATCGAAGCGTTAAAAAAAGTAGTGAATTCATCAAAAAACATTGCAGGATTCTTAGTAGAACCTATTCAAGGTGAAGCTGGAGTTTATACTCCTTCTGAAGATTTTATCAAAAAAGCAAAAGCTATTTGTGAAGCAAACAACGTTTTATTCATCGCAGACGAAGTACAAACAGGTATCGCTAGAACAGGTTCGTTATTAGCGGTTTGTGGAAATTGTACCTGTGAAGCTAAATGTGAAAAACAAGCAACTTATACCCAACCTGATATTTTAATTTTAGGAAAAGCCTTATCAGGTGGCGCTTATCCAGTTTCTGCAGTTTTGGCAAATGATAACATTATGAATGTCATCAAACCAGGACAACACGGATCTACTTTTGGAGGAAATCCAGTAGCGGCTGCGGTTGCTATGGCGGCATTAGAAGTAGTTTCTGAAGAAAGTTTGTCTCAAAACGCTAGAAAATTAGGTAAAATATTCCGTGAAGAATTAGGTAAATTTATCGAAACTTCAAACATTGCTACTTTAGTAAGAGGCAAAGGTCTATTAAACGCTGTTGTAATTAACGATACCGAAGAAAGCGACACGGCTTGGAATATTTGTGTACGTTTAGCAGAAAACGGTTTATTAGCAAAACCAACACATGGAAACATCATTCGTTTTGCTCCTCCTTTAGTTATGAACGAAGAGCAATTGAGACATTGTGTTTCAATTATCATCACTACTTTAAAAGAGTTCGAGAAATAAATGATTGATTAGTAAATAAAAATCCCGCTTGAATCGGGATTTTTATTTTAAATTTGATTAAATTTTGAAAGTAATGAAATATTGTTGTTTCCTATTAGGTATGTTGTTATTCCAAATATCATTTGGACAAGAACAAGCCGTTTTTTATTTTGATAATAATAAGTTTGAATTGAACAAAACAGAAGCAGCCAAACTCCAAAAATGGATTGCTGAAAATACAAGTTCAAAAATTCTTTCCATTACAGGTTCAACAGACGAAGTAGGAACCTCAGGTTATAACGATACGTTATCGCAAAAACGCGTAAGTTATGTTTTTAATCAAATCAAAGGAAAAGTAAATATTAGACCTGATTTTAAAAGTATCTCTCTAGGTGAAAAAGGCGCTACTTCAACTAATAAAGCTGAAAATAGAAAAGCCATTATTCATTTTTTATTAGAGAAAGATTTAGATAAGGAGGATGAAGTTTTAGGAATTAAAGAAGAACCTGAAGTTGTAATTCCAGATGATGCTCCGCTAGCTGAAAAAATAAAATTAGCAAAAGTTGGAACAAAAATTGTTTTAAAAAATATTAATTTCTATCAAAATACTTTTGCAACAATGCCAGAATCGCAAGGGACATTGTATGATTTACTGTTTATAATGCAGAACAATCCTGAATTAAGAATTGAAATTCAAGGACATATTTGTTGTATTGATAAAGATTACCGTAATTTGTCGTTAGATAGAGCAAAACAAATTAAACGTTTTCTCGTTTATAATGGTATACAGGAGTATCGTGTTAAGACAAAAGGATTTGGAGTTTCACAACCTATTTACCCAATTCCAGAAGAAACACCAGAAAAAGCTGCGGCAAATAGAAGAGTTGAAATTGAAATTTTAAGTAAAAAATAATGAAAAACGTATTAATTGTTTTAACGATTTTTATCGCAGCTTTTTCAATAAGTTGTAATGATTCATGTGATGAAGGAAATAAACCAACACCTGCATCCTTTTTTATTGAAATTGTTGATGAAACATCAGGAGAAAATGTTTTTGAAAATGCTACTTATACCTCTCTGCAAATTACTATAGAAAATTTAGATGAAGTTGCAATCCCTTATAGATTTATTCAAAATTCGAATATTCTTCAAATTTTCCCATCAGTTGATAATGCTACAGAGAATTCGTTTGTAATTAAATTAAACAACGAAACAACCCTGCAAATGGATGAAATTAATGTAAATTACGATGTTTCGTCTAGCGCTGGAGAATGTTTCACAACCTTTAAAATTGAGAATATTTTATTTCCAAACAATACTTCAGAATTGGTTGAAAGTGTATATGTTATAAAAATTTAACAAATTCTAAAATCATACTTCTAAATTCTAAATTTTAGAACTATCTTTGCGCCACAACAACAACACACTACATTCATGAGTTCTGATACGAGCAAACGCTACAATTTAAGAGGAGTTTCGGCTTCTAAAGAAGATGTGCACCAAGCTATCAAAAACATCGACAAAGGCTTATTTCCACAAGCATTTTGTAAAATTATCCCTGATTATTTAACCAACGACGACCAATATTGCATCATTATGCATGCAGATGGCGCAGGAACAAAATCTTCCTTAGCCTACATGTATTGGAAAGAAACAGGCGATATTTCGGTTTGGAAAGGAATTGCTCAAGATGC
>CAZCIV010000425.1:0-2638 GCA_964498595.1 uncultured Flavobacterium sp. | reverse complement strand
GGCGTATATTAATGATATACGCCTCATATATTAACTACCATTTTCAAAAAGGCCATAAAATATTGACAATCAATTATTTATATCCTTTTTTTTGTATGTTTTTTATATCTTTATTATTTGTGTAAAAATGCTTGCATAGCTGGGGCTAAGAATTTATCGACCCCAAGTAAATGCGCTTTTTTTTCCTGTTTATGTATTTTGTTGCATAATGGAATAGTGCATTTCTTCTAATCTCAACTTTCAAGCTCCACCCTCTCATTGCCAAATAAGTTACCTTGTCTTCTTTCGTGGTTAAGGCTCCAAACTCTTCTTTATCGAAACCGTAATCTGTCATTGATTGCCTTTGAGGTTTGGCTTGTTCTTCCTTGTTGGCCTTACTTGTAGGCACAACATTCACCATAGGTTTGACTCCTTTATTTTTATAGTCAAAATTAGGCAATTCAACACTATGCTCTTTTAAATTAGTTTTAAGCGTCTTTTGAATTTGCTTATGCTCCACTGGTTCCCACTCCTTTTCCGTGCCTTCTGATACTGTTTTTTGCTGTTTTAAGGGATTTGTAACTGGTATTTCTAGGCCATTTGACAGATTATCAAGTTTTTTGAACTCGAAATCTTCTAGGAAGTTCTTTTTCTTTGCCATTATTGTTTTAGTTTTATGATGGACTTTTTCCCTTTAAGTACCTTTGTTGTCTCTGCTGTTACCCAAGTTTGACACAAATTCATATATTCTTTGGCTACGATAGTTCTTGGGCTGTTTATAACACTTGGTATCCCTACATAGCCATCTTCTACAACTTTTACCGTTTGCGGAATCCTTTCTTCTAGTATTAAACCCATGTCAGAAGTATTTTCGACCTTGGTTAATACCTGTTGACTAATGATCGTTCTACTTTGATATTTTGTGAATAAGACTGTCTTAGGTTTATCTCTAAAACTATCGGCTATTCTTCTATCATGCCAGGCATCAAGTACAGTCATTAAAACCTTTATCCCAGTCAAGCTGCCTTTACTAAAATCGGTAACAATCATCATCACATCACTTGCCGCTATTGCATTAGCGGTATCAAGTCCTAAATAGGGTGGAGTATCTATAATGATATGATGGTAATACGGTTTTAATCTCTCAATAATCCTTGTCAAAATTTGACTATCAGAAATACCATTAGTTCTTGCATAAGCAAAAACATTGTTAGGAATAAAATCAAAATATTGCCCTTTTTTGACTGCTGATAACGGGTCAATTTTTGGGTTTTGCATGAGTGATGCTGTTGTAATTACTTTATCGTCATCCTCATATTGTAAGCCAATAGAATTAGTTACATTCCCTTGAGCATCCGTATCAATGACTAGTACTTTTTGCTTTAGCTTAGTCAGACCCGCTGCTAAATTGATTGTTGTTGTGGTTTTTCCTACACCACCTTTGAAGTTGATTATACCTGTTACTAAACACATGGCTATTGATTATTTATATTAAAAAAAATTTGGTTGTGCCTACATTGTTAAATGTTGTGCCTACAACGACGTATGTCGTTGTGCCTACATTATAGATACGTTGTGCCTACATTATAATTGTAGGCACAACGTATAAAGTATATTAATAGTTCAATTTATAACTCATACCCTAAAAGCTGAAGATAGTTCATATTAGTAGTTCGTATTAATTATAGTCTGACATTGTGTACTGCCTAGCCTTTTTTCTCAGAAAAAGTCTTGTATGTAAATTCATCCTTCTCATATGCTTTAGGAGTTATTTTAACATTGAAGTCGTTGCCAGCCGCTTGGAAAAAAGCAGCTCTTATTTTAGCTCCCTCACGCTTAAACTTAATAATTATGTCAATGGCGTGTTCATAATTGTGAACTGGAAAAGTAAAAAGTTTATTAGCTCCTCCTATTTCTGTATCTGCATAAAATTTCACTTGAGAAGTCTCTTGTTTGCTTTTCATAATGTGAACTATTAATGTGAACTATTAGCTTCTACGGTTTCAAATTCGGTTTTAAGTATCATTCGACCTTCTTCACTATAAATTACTTGAAGACGTACTTTTCTGATTTCTTCCCATTTACCACGTCCAAAAAAGAAAGGATTAATTAAATACAACCCTCTATCCTTCCGCAGCAAAATAGATTTATTAGTAAACAACTCGATTGCTTTTGATACAGTAACTTCCTTTATTCCTAGTTCACTTGCTATCTCACGCTTAACTGGAGCAAACAAAGCTATATCGTTGTTATATGTCATTCTCTTTATAACAGCCAATAGTATATCGTTTCCTGACTTAGGAATATCCTGTAATCGCAAGATGTCACTAATATAAAGTTTGACATAATCAGGTTCTCTCTCAATATAAGCGACCTGATTTTTTACTTCCTCAATTACTTCTCCGTTTAAGTCCGTTTTCGTGTGTGTAACTTCTTGTGAAATCCGCTTTTTCATGTTTGTATAAGTTTTAATACCTGATAGCATACAAATATATATATTATTACCATATATATATATATACTAAAAAATCCTTTTAAAAGAATAATAGCATATAAAAAAAGTTACTTCATAATATACATCTCATATATTATAAAATACAAAACATATAAAAAAAGTAATTATTAATATACATCTCGTATATCATTAATATATGAGGCG
>CAZCIV010000424.1:0-2639 GCA_964498595.1 uncultured Flavobacterium sp. | reverse complement strand
ATTCGTTTAGCTAAATCGAAGATGGATTTATAATTTCCATCTTTTCTATTCTCAACAATGGTTTGAACCGCTCCTGCACCAACGCCTTTAATCGCTCCCATTCCGAAACGAACCGCATAATCTTCATTTACTGTAAATTTATAGTACGATTCATTCACATCTGGACCCAAAACAGCTAATCCCATGCGTTTACATTCTTCCATAAAGAACGACACTTGTTTGATATCGTTCATGTTATTCGAAAGCACCGCAGCCATATATTCCGCTGGATAATGCGCTTTAAGATATGCTGTTTGATAGGCAATCCAAGCGTAACAAGTAGAGTGCGATTTATTGAAGGCATAACTCGCAAATGCTTCCCAGTCTGTCCAAATTTTGTCTAATTTTTGTTCGTCATGTCCATTAGCTTTTGCTTGATCGATGAACTTAGATTTCATTTTATCTAAGACATCTTTTTGCTTTTTACCCATCGCTTTACGAAGTACATCGGCATCACCTTTAGAGAAATTAGCCAATTTTTGCGACAGAAGCATCACCTGCTCTTGGTAAACGGTAATTCCGTAGGTTTCCCCTAAATATTCTTCGCAAGCATCTAAATCGTAAGTTATAGGTTCTTCGCCATTTTTTCTACGAATGAACGACGGAATATACTCCAACGGTCCAGGTCGATATAATGCATTCATGGCAATTAAATCGGCAAAAACCGTTGGTTTTAAGTCCTTCATGTATTTCTGCATTCCAGGCGATTCGTATTGGAAAATACCTACCGTTTCACCTCTTTGGAACAACTCGTATGTTTTAACATCATCAATTGGGAATTCGTCAGGATTTAATTCGATTCCTGTGCGATATTTTACCAATTTTACGGTATCTTTAATTAAGGTTAGGGTTTTTAATCCCAAGAAGTCCATCTTTAACAAACCAGCACTTTCAGCTACCGAGTTGTCAAATTGGGTTACATATAAATCCGAATCTTTTGCAGTTGTAACCGGAACAAAATTCGTAATATCATCAGGCGTAATAATCACTCCACAAGCGTGAATTCCGGTATTACGCATCGAACCTTCTAACACTTTAGCTTGTTGGATGGTTTCACCTGCTAAGTCTTCGGAATTGGCAATTTCGATTAATTCTTTAACTCGGTCGAATTCCTCTGAACGTAATGCTTTTTTAACTTCTCCTTCTTCTTCAGCTAAGAATCGTGCTAAATTCCATTTTGATGGCATCATACCTGGAATTAATTTCGCAATTCTATCGGCTTCAAACAAAGGCAAATCCAATACACGAGCGGTATCTCGAATAGCTGATTTCGTAGCCATTTTACCATAAGTAATAATTTGCGCTACTTGGTTTGCTCCGTATTTATTGATTACATAATCCATTACACGACCACGACCTTCATCATCGAAGTCGATATCGATATCGGGCATGGACACACGGTCGGGATTTAGGAAACGCTCAAAAAGCAAATCATACTTAATGGGGTCGATATTTGTAATTCCTAAACAATACGCCACAGCAGAACCCGCAGCCGAACCACGACCTGGTCCAACGGAAACATCCATTTTTCTTGCTTCGGCAATGAAATCTTGTACAATTAAGAAATAACCTGGATAACCTGAATTGGAAATCGTAAGTAATTCAAAGTCTAAACGTTCTTGAATGTCTGGTGTAATTTCGCCATAGCGTTTTTTTGCGCCTTCCATCGTAAGATGTTTCAAATACGCATTTTCACCACGAACTCCGCCATCTACTTTATCTTCCTCTACTTCAAACTCATCAGGAATTTTAAATTTTGGAAGTAATACATCGCGATATAAAGAGTAAGGTTCGGTTTTATCGATAATTTCTTGAATATTGATAATTGCTTCGGGTAAATCAGCAAAAAGTTGCTTCATTTCATCACCCGATTTGAAATAATATTCTTGATTTGGTAATCCATAACGATAACCACGTCCGCGACCAATTGGTGTCGCTTGTTTTTCTCCATCTTTTACACACAATAAAATATCGTGAGCGTTAGCATCTTCTTTATTAACGTAATAGGTATTGTTGGTCGCAACTAACTTCACATTATGCTTTTTCGCGAAAGCTATCAATGTTTGGTTCACACGATTTTCATCTTCTTGTTTGTGACGCATGACTTCCAAATAGAAATCAGCCCCAAATTGTTCTTTCCACCAAATTAATGCTTCTTCGGCTTGACTTTCTCCAACATTTAGAATTTTACTTGGAATTTCTCCGTATAAATTTCCAGACAGCACAATGATGTCTTCTTTGTATTTTTCAACGATATTTCTATCAATACGAGGAACATAATAGAAACCATCGGTATAAGCAATGGATGACATTTTGGCTAAATTATGATAGCCTTTTTTGTTTTTTGCTAACAGAACAACTTGATAACCGTTGTCTTTTTTGGTCTTGTCTTTATGATCGTCACAGATATTGAACTCGCACCCTACAATCGGTTTGATTACGGTTTCTGTTGGCTCTTTTCCGCTTTCGACTAATTCTTTGTTTTTAGCTTCAGCTGCTTTGTTGTGATTTAAAACAGCACTTACAAAATGAAAAGCGCCCATCATGTTTCCAGTATCGGTCATAGCAACCGCTGGCATTTTGAATTTTGCCGAAGCTTT
>CAZCIV010000423.1:0-2653 GCA_964498595.1 uncultured Flavobacterium sp. | reverse complement strand
TGTGGATGGACGGCAAGGCAGCCCCGGCTACCAGCCTGCCACATTCCATCATGACCTTTGTGCTTTAGCAGGATTTGCGTTGTAGCAGGGACACATTCAATAACGAATGCGTCAGGGTGTTGAAGAATAAGCTGTTATATGCCATTTTAGGACGACCACGAAAAACTTACAACGACAGAATTACTATCTTTGAAAAAAATATAATTAATGGAACGAACGATTGACATTATTGAAGAAAGAGACGATTTAAATGAATGGGTCAGACGTAGTATTGAATTATTTGAAACTACTCCTTACCTAGACAATATACTTGAAGTTTATCCCCTGCAAACAGCTAGACCTGAACGCCTGAGTGACAGGTTGCGAAGAAGAATTATTTCAGCTCATCAAGGCAGACGAACACAAGAATTATTAGACATTCTTCGGGAAGAAGTAAAATTTCCATATGACGAGCCTCTTTGGTTTTTAATTAAAAATATACAAGGATGTCTTGAGAACAACCCTCAACAAATTCAACGAATAGCTGACTCCCTTTATGCTATGACTGCTGAAGAAACAGTAATCAGACTAGAATCAGCTCCAAAGCTCAATACCCAAATGGGGCCAATGTTCACTCATTGGCTTAGAAATAATTTTGAATTATTGAACGTAGACGAATTTCGAGAATCAACAAATGGAATATTTATTTTAAATTCTTCAGAAGAAGTTGGAAAAGCATTTATTAATAATGAACTCCGTCAAGATCTAGAAAAACGCCCAGACTTAGTGGCAAAGGTTAATTCGACATATATTGTCGGTGAAGCAAAATGGATTGGTTCGCCAGGCGGAAATCAAAACAAACAAGTTGTTGAAGTTATAAATGTATGTAAGAAACAACGAGGAGATGTGATAAGAGTAGGCATAATTGATGGTTTCCCGTGGGCAGTTCGTAAATCTGACGGCACAATAATAAATGATAAAACCTGTGTTCAAGTTCAAGAATGCGAATATGACATAATTAGTGCCTTGTTATTAGAAGAGTACTTAAATTCATTCTTGTAAATTACTCTTTCGACACATACTCAAAGTAATTACATTTAATATTTTCCTTTTTGAACCTTTTACGAACGACCTCAAAAGAATGTGTTGAGTTATCTATCCCAATCCACCTTCTATTTAATTTATTCGCTGCTTCCAATGTGCTACCTGAACCACAAAAACAATCAAGGATAATTGAATTTTCATTGGACGAATTTCGTATAATGCGTTCTAATAAGGACTCATTTTTTTGCGTAGGATAATCTACATAAGATAAGCCCTTATCTTTAAATTCCCAAACATCTTGAACTTTAAACCCTTTGTGTTCACTTGCTAAAACAATTTTTCTTGGATTACCATTATTTGACCATTCTATTAAACCTTGTTCATCAAGTTTAGTTAAAACTTCTCGACTATATCTCCAATGACGTCCTTTTGGTGGCAACATTCCTTTCCATTCCATTCCAGTGTCACCATCAATAGTCTTACCGGGTGCGTGAATAGGATTTGTTGTGTAATATCCAAACTTTGGATGTTTTTTAGGAAAAAGTTCTATTCGTTTTTTTTCATCCATCGGTTCTTTTATTTCATTCCAGATTTGTCTATCTCTATTCTTAGCATAGTACAATATCATGTCGGAATAATTCCCGTATGCATTTCTCGCAAAGTTTTTAGGGTTGCATTTTATTCTTGTTATGTCATTGATGAAATTGTTGAACCCAAATACCTCATCCATTATGATTTTAACATAATGTCCAATCTTCTTATCAATATGTATATATATGCTACCACAATCACTCAAAAGTTCACGCAATAGAAATAACCTTTTACGAAGAAACTCTAAAAATTCGCTATCAATTAGTTTGTCAGAATATGCAGAATCGTCATCAATTGAACTAAAATCTTGTCCCGTTCCAAAAGGTGGGTCAATGTATATTAAGTCGATTTTTCCCTTGTGTGTTTCTAGTAACTTTTTTAAGACAAAATAATTATCCCCAAAAATATATTTGTTCTCTTTTGCTTTGTGGTTTCGTTCAATAAGTTTAAAATCTCCATTTACATAACTGTACAAAATTTCAAATTCATCAGACTTGTTTTCATAATCAAGAAAACAGTTTTTAGTGCGCTTTAAGTAACTAATTTGAGTTTCCTCGACTGTTGAATTATTATTAATGAACTTTTCAAAATCATTGACCGTAATTCTGTAACTTTTATTTATTTTAACAGCGTTCAAATCTTTATTTTGAATATACTTTGAGACGGTTTGTCTTGTAACTTTTAATTTACTTGCGACATCATCTAATGTGAGAAAGTTTGACTTGTCCATAATTTATATTTTGACGTAAAGTAACGCATATTAACACAAATAAACAAGTGACATTGAAAAAAATAAAAACGGCACATAACTGCACCTGCACGCAAGCAGAGGTTTTGCGCTTCATTGGACAGAAAAGTGCTATATTTGAAGTTCAGTTCTTCGTAGGAGGTTCAGTTGTAGCAATCCCTGCCTGCGTGTAGGTGCAAACCGTTATGATCAGCTGCTTATTCCACCACCACCTCGCTCACGAAAAGCCACGCGCTTTTTCCTTCACCGGGATGGCCTTCGGGCAGCGGACCGGCGTTGAAAACTTTCACC
>CAZCIV010000422.1:0-2664 GCA_964498595.1 uncultured Flavobacterium sp. | reverse complement strand
AGGTTTTCCTGATCTTTTTCGATTTCTTTTATAATTCCGAGGGTTTCTATAATTCCGGTAAACATAACTGATTTAATTTTACTAAATTTGCACATCAAAAGTAAGCAATAAATCACATTTGTTATGGTTAAAAAAGCAGAAAATATAATTGTAGGAATTTCGATTGGAGATTTAAATGGTATTGGAAGCGAAGTTATTTTGAAAACATTTGAAGATACTCGAATGTTGGAATTATGTACGCCAGTAATTTTTGCAAATGCTAAGATTGTTTCTTTCTTAAGAAAAGAGCTGAATATTGATATTGCCATTCATGGAATTGATAAAATAGAACAGTTGGTTGTTGGAAAAATCAACGTGTTAAATGTTTGGCGTGAAGGAGTGAACCTTGAATTAGGGAAAAATGATGATGTTGTTGGTAGTTATGCCATAAAATCATTCGTTGCAGCAACAAAAGCTTTGAAGGAAGGATTGGTAGATGTTTTGGTAACAGCTCCTATTAATAAGTATAATATTCAATCAGAAGAGTTTAAATTTCCAGGTCATACCGATTATCTAGATAAAGAATTAGAAGGAGATGCTTTAATGTTAATGGTTCATGATGATTTGCGAGTTGGTTTACTTACTGATCATGTTCCAGTAAATGAAGTAGCAAAACATTTGAATGAAAAATTAATTTCGAGTAAAATCAAAACAATCATTCAAACGTTAAAGCAAGATTTTGAAATTGAAAAACCAAAAGTGGCGGTTTTAGGATTGAATCCACATTCGGGTGATAATGGTGTAATTGGTCAAGAAGAGGAAAAAATTATCAAACCAGCCTTGAAAAAATTATTTGAAGCAGGAAATATGGTTTTCGGGCCTTTTTCAGCGGACGGTTTTTTCGGTTCGGCGCAGTATGAGAAATATGATGCAGTAATTGCAACATATCACGATCAAGGATTGATTCCGTTTAAGACATTGTCGTTTGGAAACGGAGTAAATTATACAGCTGGATTAAATAAAATTAGAACTTCTCCCGATCACGGAACTGCTTATGAAATTGCAGGCAAAGGAGTGGCTAATCACGAGTCATTTAAAGAGGCAGTTTATTTAGCGATTGATATTTTTAAGAAAAGAAATGACTATCAAGAGCTGATAAAGAACCCTTTAAAAACAAAAGAAAAACAGTTATAAACAAAAAAATGTTTACAACTAGTTTTAATTTATAAATATTTTATATCTTTGCACACCTTTTAAAAAGGTAAAACTGTTGTTATGAACAATTTAAAAGAATATTTAATTCCATTCGTGGGGTTAAAAATAGGGAAGCATCAGTTTGATTATCAAATAGATAATACGTTCTTTAAAAACTTTGATTACGACGAATTTAATGACGTTTCTGTCAAAGTAGATATTGTTTTAGAGAAAAAAAGCACCATGCTTGAACTCGATTTTAAACACAAAGGAACCGTAAACGTACCTTGTGATGTTTCGGGAGAAGAGTTTGATTTGCCAATCAAAGGAAAATTAAAACTTTTAGTAAAGTTTGGAGATGCCTATAATGATGAAAATGAGGAGTTGCTCATTTTGCCTCATGGCGAATTTCAAGTAAATGTAGCACAGTATATTTATGAGTCGATCATATTATCAGTGCCTTTACGAAGAATACATCCAGGTGTTAAAGACGGTTCGCTGTCTGATGTAATTGAGAAATTAGAATCGCTTTCTCCAAAAGAAAATAAGAAAGAAGAACAACAAAATAATGATATTGACCCTAGATGGGAGAATTTAAAAAAACTATTAACGGATAAATAAAATAGAACAATGGCACATCCTAAGAGAAGACAGTCGTCTACAAGAAGAGATAAAAGAAGAACGCATTACAAAGCTACAGTTGCTCAAATTGCTACTTGTCCTGTAACAGGTGAAGCACACTTATATCACAGAGCTTACTGGCATGAAGGTAAAATGTACTACAGAGGTCAAGTTGTAATTGATAAAAATGAAGCAGTAGCTTAATTGCATCAACAAAAAAATAGAGAAAACTCTCACGTTGTGAGAGTTTTTTTGTTAAGTACCCATTCGTTTTAAATTAATAAAAACGAATAGGATTCGTTTGAAATTTTTTTTGTAATTTCCACCACTTTTTGAATTCTAAAAATTCAGAAGGAAAAATTAATCGAAGATGAATAAAATAACAGCAGCAATTACGGCAGTAGGTTCTTATGTCCCTGACTATGTTTTGTCGAATCAAGTGTTAGAAACATTAGTAGATACTAATGATGAATGGATAACCACTCGTACAGGAATCAAAGAAAGAAGATTGTTAAAAGAAGAAGGAAAAGGAACTTCTTTTATGGCAATTAAAGCCGCTCAAAATCTATTAGAAAAAGCCAATTTAGATGCTAAAGAGATTGACTTGGTAATTATGGCAACAGCAACTCCAGACATGCCAGTAGCATCAACAGGAGTTTATGTGGCAACTGAAATTGGAGCAACAAATGCCTTTGCTTTTGATTTACAAGCTGCTTGTTCAAGTTTCTTATATGGAATGTCAGTTGCTTCCGCTTATATCGCATCAGGAAAATACAAAAAAGTTTTATTGATAGGTTCTGATAAAATGTCGTCGATTATCGATTACACAGATAGAGCAACTTGTATCATCTTTGGAGATGGAGCAGGAGC
>CAZCIV010000421.1:0-2665 GCA_964498595.1 uncultured Flavobacterium sp. | reverse complement strand
ATAATAGACAACATTAAAAAGCTATATCAAAACGCTTTATCACAAATTTATATCGAATTATCTTCACAAGACCCAGATAATTTTGATTCCTTTTTAGCATTCAATATCGAAGCTGTAAAACTGCAATTAAAAATTTTAAGAGCTGATTTTTATGTAGACGATAAACAATCGAGATACTTTTCAGTTATAGATGACAATCCCAATCTTCAAGAATTAATAGCGAGAACTCATGACAAAACAAGTTCAAACGAAATAGAAATAGATAAAAAGATTTTTGATTTAATTTCAGATTCCAAATTTAGAAAAATTGAAAGTATATATTTTTTAGAAGATATTTATAAAAGATCTAAAGCATTAAGTTTTCTTCCGTTGTCATTATTTGTGATAGGACATGATTTTGTTGTTCAGCTTAAAAAAATTCAACAAATCGTGTTTGATTTAAAAGAAGAAAAAGCGGTTAATCCAAAAATTAATTGGATAGGAAAAAAAACGCATATCGGTTATATTTTAGGAACCTTAGCTTTAAATGGTTTCATTGATGCACCAAAAAATAAAAACGGTGAAATAAACTATACGGCTTATGCTAAATTGATCAAACAAAATTTCAATGCTGAAATTTCCGAAGAATCATTGAGAAAATACCTCAACCCTGAAGATGATAAATTCGAAGAAAACAAAAAATCATTTGATAAAGCAAAATACCATTTACCTAACATAATTGAAGTAAGCTAAGACGTTCCGGAACGTAAAGGAACGTTTACTGAAATATAACCAACTTTACTTTGTACCATCAATAACGATAAAAACGTATCACGATGGAACAAAGTAAAATGACACAAGTTTTCGGTGTATCTCCTGAAGAATTTAAAGAAAGCATCTTAACCGATGTAAGAGCTGAAATCAAATCTTTAGCTCAAAATTTCCAACCTATTGCACCACAAGAGTATCTCACTCGCCAAGAAACAGCCGAGATACTAAAAGTCTCTTTGGTGACACTTTCCGACTGGAACAAAAAGAAAATCCTTAACCCCTACCGATTAGGAAACCTCATCAGGTACAAACGTTCCGAAATTGAACAAGCCTTAGTTAGTATTAATGCAAAAAAACAATAACTATGAGCCATCCATTTCAAGAAAGTTTAAGCAATATCGAAAAACGCTTGGAAGAATTAACCCATGCCGTTACCAAAAAGCAAGAAAGAATATTCGATAAGGTTATTATAGATAATGACGAGTTTCAAAAACTGTTTAAAATTAGCCCTGGAACTGCTGCCAATTGGAGAGAAAAGGGACTAATCGCTTACAGTCAAATAAACAATAAAATTGTCTATAAAATTGAGGATATTAATAAAATGCTTGACGATAACTATCGACCATTCAAAAAGTAACTCTTTAGGTCATGATAGACTTTATCAAGTTTAAAATTACTGATGAAGCACTAATCGAAAAAGTATGGAACAATGATAATTTATTAGTGTATGAGGGTAAATCTGAAAAGAGATTTAAAGATGAAATTAAGGAATTAGTAATCAAAAGTTACAAAAACCTATATTTCACCAAGTATCAAAACAGACTGGAAATAAAAGGAAGCATTCACTGTTATTTCAATGATGAACCTCACAATGCTAATGATTTTTATATTTCAGATTGTATAGATACCATTATTGAAATCAAGACCATTTTTAACCTTGATTTGAATAAATGTTATTTGATAAATTTAGAATATGGAATAAACATTAAACCTAACATTCCTGTGCCAGAACTAATTCTAAATTTAATCTATCACGAAAAAAGACCGTTTAACAGACCTAGAAAATTTGACTATAAAATTGCCGGTAATGAAGCATACAAACACGTAAAAGCCTATGATAAAAGTGTGCAGTTTCCAAACCTTTGTAACAATACATTTAGATTTGAAGTAAAGACCAAACAAGCCAAATTCATTAATAATTTAGGCATCTATACCCTTCAAAATCTTACCGAAAAAATACATTATGAAACTATCATAAATTCTTTACTAAAAGAATGGGATAATGTGTTACTATTGGATAAATCAAAAAAAATAGATAGCAAATATTATAATCCTCAATTTTGGGAAGAATGTTTAATGGCTAAAAACCGCAACAAGTTCAACAATCAAAAGAAAAGTTACTACGCAAAATTAGGAAACGATAACTTACACACGAACATCAAAAAGACAATGGAACGCAAAATCAAATTCTTAAAAAGTGTGCATATTCCAACTACTATAAACTTGGAAACTGCACAGTATAAAATATTTTTTAATTTTATAATAAAATGAGGAATATAATTTTATTCAAAGAAGATAATTCCTATTTTTAACGTTTTTAAAGTACCAACCAATAAGTAAGATAATAAATGTCCAACTTCCAAGATACACTTGACGAATTATTTGTAGAAAAATTAAATTTTCAATATGAAGGAACACCTCTCCCAACACCTGAAATTGAAGGAGTTGAAAATATTGAAAACTATTCTAGAGAATACATCGGGTTAGAAACAATAATTTTATTAGTTGAATGTAAAGACCGTATAATTGAATTTCAAAAAAAATTAATAAAGAATCAAAAAGCATTGTTTCCTAATGCTCACTTTCTTTTTGTTTCTAACAAAGGAAAAGTATTTGATTTGTATAATGATGCAAG
>CAZCIV010000420.1:0-2673 GCA_964498595.1 uncultured Flavobacterium sp. | reverse complement strand
AATCAGGTGTGAATCGTTCTGTAGCTTCGATGTCTACAACAAAAGCAGGTTTAAGTCAAGCAGACGCCCAAGTTAAAGAAGCAAAAGCAAATTACGATAGAAATCAAAAATTATTTGAAAAAGGTATTATTTCAAAAGCGGAATGGGACAGAATTGTATCAGCTTACGAAGTAGCGGTTGCCAATAAACAATCGGCTTATTATCAAGTAAAAAGTGCTTCAGCTACGGTTACAGAAGCTAATGATAATTTAAGAAGAACTACAATTTATGCTCCAGCTGATGGAACCATTTCATTGTTGAATGTAGAGTTAGGAGAGCGCGTTTTAGGAACGCAACAGATGGCGGGAACTGAAATTTTAAGAATCGCGAACTTAAATAACATGGAAGTAGAAGTTGATGTTAATGAAAATGATATCGTAAAAGTAAACATTGGAGATTCAGCTAATATTGAAGTGGATGCTTATTTAAAGAGAGAATTCAAAGGAATTGTAACAAGTATTTCAAATTCGGCAAGTACGGCTTTAACAGCAGATCAGGTAACGAATTTTAAAGTAAAAGTTAGAATTTTAAAAGAATCATATCAAGATTTATTAGAAGGTAAACCAGATAATTATTCGCCATTTAGACCTGGAATGACCGCTACAGTTGATATTATTACGAAAAGAAAAGAGAATATCATGGCGGTTCCAATTAGCGCAGTTGTAGTGAAAGACGATACAACTTCGGTTAAAAAAGATATCGTTGCGGAATTGGAAAAAGAGGAGCAAGAGAAAAAAGGTACAGCACCAAAAAGTGATAAAAAGTTCGAATGTGTTTTTGTGAAAGTTGGCGATAAAGCTAAACTAAGAGTAGTGAAAACCGGAATTCAAGATGATACCAACATTGAAATTATTTCTGGATTGAAACCTGGAGAAGAAATCATTATCGGACCTTACACAACTGTTTCAAAAGATTTAGTTTCAAATGATAAAGTTCGAGTAGAAACTGAAAAAGATAAAAAAGATAAAAAAGAAAGTAAGAATTAGATTTCTTATTAGTTAATTTGGGTAGATAAGGCGTAGGAAACTATGCCTTATTTTTTTTACGGGTTTATCTTCTTAACTTTGCCCTTCAAAAATCTGATTATGTCAATTATTCTAAATATAGAAACCGCTACTAAAAATTGTTCTGTTGCTTTAGCAAAGGAAGGAAAAACGATAGCATGTAAAGAAATTGCAGAGCAAAATTTTTCTCATGCCGAAAAATTACACGTTTTTATCGAAGAATTACTAGCTGAAAATAATTTGCAATTTTCTGATTTGAATGCAATTGCAGTGAGTCAAGGGCCTGGTTCTTATACAGGGTTGCGTATTGGTGTTTCTTCGGCTAAAGGCTTTTGTTATGCTTTGAATATTCCATTAATTGCTATCGATACATTACAACTTTTGGCTAAACAAATTCAAATTGAAGACGGAATTATCATTCCAATGATTGATGCTCGCAGAATGGAAGTTTTTACTGCTATTTACGATAAAAATCATACACAAATCAGAAATACACAAGCTGAAATTATTGATGAAACTTCGTATAAAGGAATTTCAGAGAAAATTCATTTAGTTGGTGATGGAACAGAAAAATTCAAAAATACTTTAACAGATGATAAATTTGTATTTCATTCAAATGTTATATTCCCATCAGCTAAAGAAATGAGTGAATTGTCATTTGAGAAATACAAAAAAAGCGACTTTGTTGATGTCGCTTATTTTGAACCTTATTATTTGAAAGATTTTGTTTTAACTAAGTAATTTATTCTTTGTGAATTTCAACTTGATGTGGGTATGGAATTTCAATACCTAAATCATCAAATGTTTTCTTTGTGTTTTCTAAAACATCAGATTTTACTTTCCAATAATGTTCATTTTTCGTAAAAGGTCTAACTGCAAAATCAATAGAACTTGTTGCTAAATTATTGATAAAAACGGCAGCTTCAGGTTCGGGTAAAACTTCTGGAATCGATTTTAAGATGTTTTCTAAGGTTGTTTTGGCTAATTGTAAATCAGTTCCATAATCTACAGAAATTACTAAATCAACTCTTCTAATTCCGTTTACTGTGTAATTGATAATGACTCCATTTGATAAGGCAGCATTTGGGATTACTATTTGTTTGTTATCGGGTGAAGTAATCACGGTTGAAAATATTTTGATGTCTTTTACCGTTCCTAAAACCCCTTGTGCTTCAATGAAGTCTCCAATCCTAAACGGTTTGAACAAAATGATTAAAATTCCTCCAGCAAAATTTGAAAGTGAACCTTGTAATGATAAACCAATAGCTAAACCAGCCGCTCCTAAAATAGCAACGAATGATGAAGTTTCAATTCCAAGTTTCGATATTACAGTTACAAAAAGAAGTATTCTAAGAGTCCAAAAGATGACATTGCCAATAAATGTAGATAATGTGACTTCTACATTTCGCTTTATCATGATTTTTTTAGCGGTTTTAGTGATGAAACTAGTAGCCCATAATCCGACTAATAGAATCACAACAGCAACAACAAATTTTGGAGAGTACTCTATGATTAATTTTTTAATGGTTTCGAAGTAATTTTGAATTTCAATTGACGTCATATTCTTTTTTTTGCAAAGATAGTTTCTAAGGTTTTAATATTAACTTAAAGTTAAGTATTGTATAAAAAA
>CAZCIV010000419.1:0-2674 GCA_964498595.1 uncultured Flavobacterium sp. | reverse complement strand
ACGAATGCTTTGTGTTTTGGTTACAGAAAACGTGTAAATTTACATCACTTTATCACACTGTCTGGTTGGTAAGGTGCAAGGTTTAATGAACAACCATCTTCGAGTAGTTTCCTGTGTGAAGAAAAACAGTAAAAAAGAATGTAACAACCGAAGCGTAAAAAATGTAATTGAGCAAATCGTTAAAGTCTATGCTTCGGCTTAGTTGGCAACAGTTTTATTGCAAGTGTGCGACGGAATAATGATAATTTTGCGTAAGAAACATCTGTGTAGAGCATGTCAAATCAAAACCCAGAACAAATAGCAAGAGATAATATCGACAGACAATTGATTGCCTGCGGTTGGATTATTCAAAAATACAAGGACAAGAATGTTTTTGCAGGTTTTGGTGTAGCAATTACAGAATATCCAACAGAAACGGGTCCGGCTGATTATGCTTTATTTATTGATGGTAAGCCAGTTGGAATTATAGAAGCAAAAAGAGAGGAAGAAGGACACAAACTAACCGTTCACGAAGACCAGGCAGAAGATTATGCAACAGCCAAACTTAAATACTTGAATAACGAGAAACTGCCTTTTGTGTATTTAAGTACAGGAGAAGTTACGACTTTGACTGATTTCAGAGACCCAAAACCAAGAGGAAGAAATGTATTTACTTTTCACAGACCCGAAACTTTAAGAAATTGGCTCAAGAAAACAAAATCGGTTCGGACGGCTTTACAAGATTTAAATAATTTGCCGGAAGAAGGATTAAGAGACTGTCAAATTAATGCAATTAACAACCTTGAAAAGTCATTCAGAGAAAATAAACCAAGAGCGTTAATACAAATGGCGACAGGTTCGGGTAAAACCTTTACAGCCATAACTTCTGTGTATCGGTTGCTAAAACTCAAAGACGATAACAACAACAATGTTGTAAGACGCATTTTATTTCTGGTTGACACTAAAAACCTTGGTGAACAGGCAGAACAAGAATTTATGAGTTATCTGCCTAATGATGACAACAGAAAGTTTACTGAACTCTATGGAGTTCACCGGATGAAATCAAAGCATATACCTGACGATAATCACGTTTACATAAGTACTATTCAACGCTTGTATGCCGTATTGAAAGGACAAGAACTTGATGAAAGTGCCGAAGAAGAAAATCCGAATGAAAGATGGCAACCCAAGGAAGTCCCACCGGTGGAATACAATGAAAAACTACCAATTGAATTCTTCGACTTCATTGTAATAGATGAATGCCACCGAAGCATTTACAACTTATGGATGCAGGCACTTGATTATTTCGATGCTTTTCAGGTAGGCTTAACCGCTACGCCCGATGCCCGAACTTTTGCTTATTTCAAACAAAATATTGTTTCGGAATATTCGCACGAAATGGCAGTTGCAGATGGTGTAAATGTGGGTTATGATGTGTATTTGATTGATACAAAAATAACTCAAAAAGGTGCCATACTTTGGAAAGGCGAATATGTGGAACACCGTGAAAGGTTGAGCCGAAAAAAGCGACTGGAATTGCAGGACGAAGATGAAAGCTACTCTGCACAGCAGTTAGATAAAGACATTGTAAATCCCAATCAAATTCGTTTGGTTATTCGCACTTTTAAAGAACATTTGCCTGTAATGTTTCCTGACCGTTACGACAAAGACGGTAATTTTGAAGTTCCTAAAACTTTGATTTTCGCTAAAACCGATAGCCACGCTGATGATATTATCCAAATTGTGCGGGAAGAATTTAACGAAGAAAACCGTTTTTGTAAGAAAGTAACTTACAAAGCCAACGAAGACCCTAAATCAGTTTTGGCTCAATTCCGCAACGATTATCACCCACGTATTGCCGTGACAGTGGATATGATTGCCACCGGAACCGATGTAAAACCTTTAGAATGTTTGCTTTTTATGCGTGATGTTAAAAGCCGGAACTACTTTGAGCAAATGAAAGGACGTGGCACAAGGGTAATAAATTTTGACGATTTGAAAAAAGTTTCTCCCTCGGCAAAAATTACCAAAGACCATTTTGTAATTGTTGATGCCATTGGCGTTACAAAAAGTTTGAAAACAGACAGTCGCCCATTAGAGAAAAAACCGGGCGTTCCGCTTAAAGATTTATTGGGTGCAGTTGCCGTAGGTGCAAGAGACGAGGAGCTTTATACTTCATTAGCAAACAGACTTACCCGTTTGGACAAGCAAATTACCGAAAAAGAGAAAAAGCAATTCATTGAAAAATCGGGTGGTATTCCGCTTTCTGCGGTGGTGAAAGATTTATTGAATGCTTATAATCCCGATACCGTTGAAGCCATTGAACAAAAAGTAAAAGAAGAAAAACGAGGCGAAGCACCAGTGGTAATTGAAGCTGCAATTAATGAACAATTAGAGCAACTCCGAAACCAAGCTGCCAAAGTATTTACAGGCGAATTGAACGAATTTATTGAAAATGTACGTAAAGCCCACGAGCAAAAAATTGATAACCTTAACCCCGATGAACTGGTAAATGTAGGTTGGGATACCGAAAACAAAGACAAGGCAAACGAAACTGTTACCGCTTTTAAAGAGTGGATTGAAAACCACAAAGATGAAATCACTGCTTTGCAGATTTTTTACGGACAGCCCTACCGCCGTCGTGAACTTACATTTACGATGATTAAAGATTTAGTTGAAAAAATCATACAGGAAA
>CAZCIV010000418.1:0-2690 GCA_964498595.1 uncultured Flavobacterium sp. | reverse complement strand
CTAGTGCAACGGAGTACTAAGGTACAACAATTGGTACAACAAATCAAGTATTTTGATGCTTTTTTATGCTTAAATTTGCTTTAGTATTTTTTATAAAGTCAATAAATACAGTACTTTAAGTGCAAAAGGGTACTTGCAGAATTATTATAGAGATAACAGCGGTTTGCTTCAATGGCTACTTCCGGATTTTCCTGCGGAAAATCCGCTGCTGAATGGAATGTTTTATTATATTTGTAATGGCTTGGTGTTGGCTCAACGCCACTGAAAGCAAGCCGCAGAACGTTAGCGGTAATTATAAAAGTATTATGCATAAATCAGACTTGAAAATAATTAGAGAAACAAAAAATAATAGTATTGAATTTTATACAAACAGAAGTCTTGAACCAAATTCTTCATATGAAATTAAAAATTGTATAAAAGACAAAATAAGTCCAATAAAAGAGTTAAACTATAAATTTGACTATTGGTTTGATGATAATGATTCAGGTTATTTTATAAAAGACAATATCCGTATAGATATTCATTATGGAGTTATGATGGATTTCACTTTCACTATAGAAAACAAATATTCTGAAATTGAATTGAATAAAATTGAAAATTGGATTAAAGACATCTATGAGTGTATGTTAGAAAAAGAAAAAAATAGAATAGAAAATTTAGTACCTAATGAAAAGAATCGACAAAATTCAGAATTAAACGTAATTGAAGAAATAGAAATTATAGAAAAAAAAGATGCTACAGAAAGTTATTTCAAAAAAATATTCAAAAATATACTCAAAAAATAACTACCGCTAATCGAGTAGACTGCCCTGCTAGAAACTAGCAGGGAGAGCCTCTCACACCACCAAGCGTACGGGCCACGTACTTGGCGGTTCGCAAAGAGATGGGTTAAGTTGTAAATGTAATTCGGTTAAGGAAACATACCCTCTTTTCTTCAAGCGTTGTAAAGTAATGGTGGTGCCTAAAATAGGACTTTGCGCAATTGCCCAACCGCCTTTTCGTGTTCTGCTCCAAGCGTAGGCATGGTCTTGGCTAGCGCCCAATCGAATCAGGTTTTTCCTTTTCCTTTCGGGTTTCTTCCAATGATGCCAAATGCAATAACGCAGTCGGTTGCGTAACCAACCGTCTAAATCGCGTAATTTGCCTAAAATACTTGTGCCTTGAAAATAGTTTAACCATCCTCGTTGCACTTCTTTTATCTTGGCAATACGCTCTTCAAAAGTGGCGGGTGTAGTTTTTCTGGTAATGGCTTTAAGTCGTTCTTTTAGTTTCTTCCATGCTTTTTCCGATATGATGAGTTGGTATTGATTTTTATTTCCTTTTTCATACGTGGGTACGAATCCAAAACCCAAAATTGTGAAGTTGATTGGTTTTCTAATACCGCTCTTTTCTTCATTTATAGTCAATTTGAGTTTGTTTTTCAAAAATTTTTCAATTACCACTCTAGTAGCTTTGGCTTGATTTTGACTTTTGCAATAAATACTAAAATCATCCGCATAACGTACAAATTTGTGTCCTCTTCGAGTCATTTCCTTATCCAATTGATGCAGTAGAATGTTCGACAATAGCGGACTTAAAGGACTTCCTTGCGGAACGCCTTTTCTTCATTTGTGTAGCTTTCCGTTGATTTTAATCGGTGCTCTGAGCCATTTGCGTATAAGTTGCATTGTAGCTTTGCATTTCACTTTTTGATAGATTAAATTCAGTAATAAACAATGGTCAACTTCGTCAAAGAAGTTTTTCAGGTCAATGTCCACGATGTGGTTTAGTCCTGAATGGATGTAGTCTCGTGCTTGTCCAACAGCTTGTCGGGCGTTCTTGTGGGGTCTAAATCCATAGCTAAAATTACTAAATTCGGGTTCAAAAAGTGGTGCAAGGTTTTGTGCTACAGCTTGTTGCAAGACACGCTCTGTAGTGGTGGGAACGCCCAATAATCGGGTTTTCCCATTTCCTTTCGGAATTTCGATACCTAAAATGGGTTGCACTTGGTAGTTGCCTTGTTTGATTGCTTCAATCAGTTGTAGTTTCTTTTCAGAAAACATCTTGCGGAGCTCTCCTACAGAAATACCATCAACACCCGCACTGCCTTTATTGGTAATGACGTGTTCCAATGCTTTTTGAAGATTAAACGGTTGTACTACTCTTGTTATCATTTTAGCTTGTTTTAACCTGTTTTCGTTAAGTAGGGCTACTATGCGTTCCATTACTTATTGAAAACCTCTTTACGTTTAGTCCTTCCTTGTTTGTGAGTCCTATGCGGTATCTATTCGCATCTCGTTTGCCTTCAAGTACTATGACCTCTGCTGACTTCTTGGCTTGATTAACTCGTAATCGCCAAGACCTCCCCTGGTAAATGCTTTTTCCTTCCGTCTATCGCCGGTACATCTACATAACAATAATCTGATTTAATAGCATGTTCAGAACACTGTTTTGGACTTCGTATTGCTGTGGATACTCATCCTTATTGCTATGCCTCTTATGTACTTTACTCACAAGTTTTTATTGTTTTTTTGGTGTTCGTGATACCGCTTCGCTAAATTCTGTTCGTCGGTACAGACTTTTGCAGTTTATCCCACCCGCCTGCTGGCTCATTCGCTAAAAATGTCCACTGGACATTTTCTTTACGCTCTGCCCTCTTCAGTGCATACCTCACGATAAACCACCTTGCCACGTGCTAACGATTCGGGTTT
>CAZCIV010000417.1:0-2694 GCA_964498595.1 uncultured Flavobacterium sp. | reverse complement strand
TTTTCGAGAGTGAATGTGTTGCAAAAAATCGGTTTCAAAGCAAATGACAAATTAAGTTTTGAGTTTTTCGGGAATTACGACCGAATCAAAAATACATTTGATAATTCGTTTGATGGTATTATTGCGAATTCTGACGATTTGAATAACAATAGTTTTTCGGAACAATTTAGAATCGGATTCTTGCCAAAATACAAATATAATAAAGGAGAATTTGCAATCAATGCAGGTGCTTCAACTATTGATAGAGTGTTAAATATTTCAAATTCGTGGTCGGGAACGATTGATAATTATAATTATTCGGGTAGAAGTGCTTCGATTGATGCTTTCAATAAATACAATTTCAGCAAACAACTATATTTGGTTTTAGGTGCGCAATATCAATATTTCGATATGACACAAAAAGACGCTTATACCGATGTGGCAAGAGAAGGAGCGAAGTTCAATTTATTAGATCCGTATGCGGCATTGGTTTTTAATTCCGATTTTGGTTTGAATGTCAATGCTGGAGCTCGTTTCAATACCCATAGCGAATACGGAAATCAAGCAGTGTATAATTTCAATCCGAGTTATTCATTTGAAAATTTACCTTTGAAAGTGTTAGCTTCCTACAGTACGGCTTTCATTACGCCAAGTTTATACCAATTATACGGTCCTTACGGAAATTTAGACTTAACACCGGAAGAAAATGCTACGGCAGAATTTGGTTTCGAATCGCAATTATTGGATAAAAAATTAACGATAAATGCGGTTGGTTTTTATAGAGAAGAAGAAAATACTTTTGGCTTTACATCAAAATACATCAATATTGATGGAACTTACAATGCAAAAGGAGTTGAAGCAAGTGTTCGTTACATCTTATCAGAACATTTCAACATTGGTGGAAATTATACGTTTACAGAAGTGGAACAACAATTAAATCTTTTGATTCCAAAGCACAAAGGAAATGTAGATTTGTATTACAAATTTAAAAGAGGAACTTTCGGAATTAACTATCAATATGTAGATCATAGAAGCGATGTGTATTACGATGCTATTTGGGTTCCTCAAGCAGTTAGTTTGCCAGCTTATCAATTAGTAAATTCCAATATTTCATATGAGGTTTTACCAAATCGTTTGCATGTTTTTGGAACAGTAACGAATATTTTAAACGACGATTTCCAAGAAGTAATTGGATACAACACCAGAGGAAGAAACTTTAAATTAGGTTTGAATTTTATGTTTTAACTAAAGTTTAATTATTTGATTTTAAAAGGTTTTGGTAGTTTTTTACCAAAACCTTTTTTCTTTTTGTAACAAAATTAAATTACATTCGTCTTCATTATAAACCAACCAATTAAAATGAACCAAAACGAGTTTGTACAAATAATTACTCCTTTTAAGGATAAGTTATTTCGTTTAGCGAAGCGAATGCTCGTTAGTACGGAAGAAGCAGAAGATGCCACTCAGGAGGTTTTAGTGAGGTTGTGGAATAAAAATAGTGCTTTAGAGCAGTACAATAGTGTTGAAGCTTTAGCGATGACGATGACCAAGAATTATTGTTTGGATCAACTCAAGAGCAAAAGAGCTACGAATTTGCAAATTGTACATAACAATTATCAAGACAAGCAAGCGAGTGTTGAAACACAAATAGAACATCAAAATACGTTGCAATGGGCCGAAAAGTTAATGAACGATTTACCTGAACAACAACGATTGATATTACAACTTAGAGAAATTGAAGAATATGAGTTTTCGGAAATTGCTCAAGTATTAGAAATGAATGAAACAGCGGTTCGAGTGGCTTTATCAAGAGCACGAAAAACCTTAAGAGAACAAATAGAAAAAACACATAATTATGGAACTCAAGTTAGTTGAACAATTATTGGAAAAATACTTTCAAGGAGAAACTACAATAGCAGAAGAAAAACAATTAAAGGCCTATTTTTCTTCCAACGATGTGGCGCCACATTTGGCAAAATATCAATCGCTGTTTGGTTACTTTGAAACACAAAAAGGAACGCAATTCGAGCAAAAACTTCCATTACAACCTAGAAAACAAAGTACTGTAAAATGGATAGGAATCGCAGCAAGTTTTGTAGTGCTTTTTGGATTGGCAACCTTCTATTTTTATCCTTCCGAACCTAAGAAAGAAGATTTAGGAACGTATGATAATCCAGAAGAAGCCTTTGCCGCCACACAAAAAGCTTTGTTAATGGTTTCAGAACAAGTTAACATTGGCATGGAAAGTGTAGTATATTTAGAAGAGTATGAAAAAACAAAAAAAATAATTTTTAAATAATTAAAAAATGAAAAATTTAGTAGTAGTCATAGTTTTTTTAATGATTTCAACTATATCTTTTGCACAAGGAGTTTTTGATAAATTCGAAGATAGAGAGGGAGTTACTTCGGTTGTTGTGAATAAGAAAATGTTCGAAATGATGAGCAAAGTAAAAGTAGATGCAAAAGACAAAGAAATGCAACAATACATGAATTTGCTAAAGAAATTAGATAATTTGAAAGTGTTCACCACGAGTAATACAAAAATAGGTGCAGATATGAAGGCATCTGTAAACAGTTACTTGAAATCGAATCCATTAGAAGAATTAATGCGGACTAGTGGTGATGGTAAGAATGTAAAGATTTTTGTAAAATCTGTAGCGAATGAAACTACTATTAGAGAACTTCTTATGTTTATTGAAGGTTCCAATGTAAAAG